>JBMDXL010000079.1:0-9596 GCA_048594465.1 Microlunatus sp.
AGCGTGGCGCAGCGCGCGGCGGCGTGCTCCAGGGCGGCGTAGGTGAGGATGTGCTCGCCCTGCTTGATGGCGGGTAGGGACGGGTCCGAGGCGGCGCGGTCGCTCAGCCAACAGGCGATGTTGGAGTTCGAGGTCATGACCAGAACGTAGTGGCGTACGCCACATTCCGCAGCCGCCGCCCGGGACACACCCCGCAGCGGGATGGTGTTGACGGCTCGGTCGAGAATAGGTTAGGCTCGCCTTACTCGTTCATCGATCGGTCGCATCTCAGTCACACGGATCGGCCCCGATGACTTGCTCCTCCCGGGTCTGGGGAGGTGTCGCGTTCAGCGAGTGGGGCGCGGTCGGAGTGCGGGGGGTCGCGCTCGGCCGCGCCCCAACCCTGGTGGTCGTCACTCGCTGCTCCGCTGCGGGCCGGATGGTTCCGTCTTCCCTCATCGCGCGCAAACGAAGAGCGTGTTTGCGCGCTCTTCGGTCCAGACGGAACCGGGCCCTCCGCTGCGCGGCCGCTCGCGACGGGATGCTCAGGGCCACGACTGACGCGGGCCCTAGACTCCGAGACGGCCCAGAACCGCCCCACCGATCGAGGAACCCGCCATGAGCCTGTCCGATCTCAGCCCCGACGACCTCGCCGCGCAGCACGGCGAGCTGACCACCGCGTACGCCGCCCTGGTGGACCGGGGACTGAAGCTCGACCTCACCCGCGGCAAGCCGGCGCCGGCCCAGCTCGACCTCTCCAACGACCTGCTGACGCTGCCGGGGGCGGGGGAGTACCGGGCGGCCGACGGGACCGACTGCCGCAACTACGGCGGCGGCCAGGGGCTGGCGGAGATCCGGGAGATCTTCGCCGAGCTGCTCAACGTGCCGGTCGCCCAGCTGGTCGCCGGGGACAACGCCAGCCTCGGGGTGATGCACGACACCCTCGTGTTCTCCCTGCTCAAGGGCACCGTCGACTCGGCCGGCCCCTGGGTGAAGGAGCCGATCACCTTCCTCTGCCCGGTCCCCGGCTACGACCGGCACTTCGCGCTCTGCGAGCAGTTCGGCATCCGGATGGAGCCCGTGGACCTCGGTCCGGACGGGCCCGATCTCGACGCCATCCGCGCCCGGGTCGCCGACGACCCCAGCGTCCGGGGGATCTGGGTCGTTCCCACGTACGCGAACCCGACCGGCTCGGTCTACACCGAGGAGGTCACCCGCGCGCTCGTCTCGATGCCGACCGCGGCGCCGGACTTCCGCATCTTCTGGGACAACGCGTACGCCGTCCACCACCTCACCGACGCCGAGCATCCCGCCCTGGACGTGCTGGGACTGGCGGCCGAGGCCGGGAACCCGAACCGGGTGTTCGTGTTCGCCTCCACCTCGAAGATCACCTTCGCCGGCGCCGGGGTGTCGTTCTTCGCCAGCTCGCCGGCCAACGTCACCTGGTACCTGCAGCACCTGGGCAAGCGGACCATCGGCCCGGACAAGGTCAACCACCTGCGGCACGCCCGCTACCTGGGCAGCGCCGACGGCGTCCGCGACCTGATGCGCCGGCACCGGGCGATCATCGAGCCCAAGTTCGCCCAGGTCGAGACGATCCTGCAGGACCGCCTCGGCGAGCACGGGGTGGCGACCTGGACCCGGCCCGAGGGCGGCTACTTCATCAGCCTGGACGTCCCCGACGGGTGCGCGACCCGGGTGGTGGCCCTGGCCAAGGAGGCGGGGATCGCCATGACCGGCGCGGGAGCCGCCTTCCCGTACGGTCAGGACCCCCGCGACCGGAACATCCGGATCGCTCCCACCTTCCCGTCCCCCGACGACGTGGCCGCGGCGATCGAGGGCCTGTGCACCTGCGTGCTGCTGGCGGCGGTCGAGCAGCAGCAGGCGGCCGGCTGAGTCCGGGCGGCCGGCGTCGCCGGCCGGCGTGGGCGCCGGTCCGGCTCGGGCGTCGACCGCGCCGGTTCGACGCTCGCGCCGCCGCCGACTACACTCTGGGGCTTGGTGCTGGACACCTCGATCCTGGTGCGCCCGCAGCCAGCCGCTAGGTTGGAGGCGTTGCCGGAGGACAGCGTTCGGCACCGAAGGGCAATAGCTCAACTGGCAGAGCATCGGTCTCCAAAACCGAAGGTTGGGGGTTCAAGTCCCTCTTGCCCTGCAGATCCGCCTGTCCGGGGCGTCCGTCGACGCCCCGGAGGGCGGGCGAAGACGAAGACCGGAGAAGGGCGACGACGTGGCAGACAGTGACAAGGTGGACCCGGCCGACGAGCCGGACACCTCTGCCACCCCCGACGAGCCCCAGGACCCGGTCGTCGAGGACCGCGAAGCGGACGGGGACGACGGCGACGAGCGCGAGCTCGTGCCGGCCGGCCGGGCGTCGCGATCGGCTCGCGGCAGTGACACCGCGGCAGCTGGCGACCGCGGCCGGGCGAAGAAGGACAGGGCCACCCCGAAGCAGAAGCGGGACGCCGTCGAGCACCGGCGCACCGGCCCCATCACGTTGGTCAAGCAGTCCGTGGCCGAGCTCCGCAAGGTCGTCTACCCGACCGGGCCGCAGCTGGCCAACTACTTCGTGGTGGTGCTGATCTTCGTCCTGTTCATCATCGCGTACGTCAGCCTGCTCGACCTGGGCATCGGTGCGGCGATCTTCCGGATCTTCGCCTGACCATCTGTCTGACCCCTAGCAAGTACTGGAGATATTCACGTGTCTGAGACCTATTCGACCGAACCGCCGCGGCCTGCGGCTGATGAGTCGGAGGGCTCTGCGACCCCGGTGGAGGAGAGCGCGGCCGACCTCGGGACCGAGACCGGCTCCAGCGACGACTTCGACATCGACCTCGGATCCGACTTCACCGCCGAGCGCACCGACGACGACCTCGACATCAACCTCGACTTCGGTGGTTCCGCCGAGCCCGAGGAGACCGAGGACGACTTCGACATCGACCTGGGGGCGCCCGCGGCCGATGAGGTCGAGGAGGACGAGGACGACGACGCCAGTGGCGACGAGGCCGACCCGGCCGAGGAGGCACTGGCCAAGTTCCACGAGGAGCTGCACGGCAAGTTCGGCGACTGGTACGTGGTGCACACCTACTCCGGGATGGAGAACCGGGTGCTGCAGAACCTGGAGAACCGGGTCACCTCGCTGAACATGGAGGACTACATCTTCGAGATCGTGGTCCCCACCGAGGAGGTCACCGAGATCCGCAACGGTCAGCGCAAGCAGATCAAGCGGACCGTGCTGCCGGGTTACGTCCTGGTCCGGATGGACCTCACCGACGAGTCCTGGTCGACCGTCCGGCACACCCCGTCGGTGACCGGCTTCGTCGGGCACTCCAACCAGCCGGTGCCGCTCAGCCTCGATGAGGTCGAGAAGATGCTGGCGCCGTCCGTGGCGGCCGCCGCCATCGCGGGCTCCGACGCCCCGACCCGGCGAAAGAAGAAGGTCGAGGTCGCCGACTTCGCGTCCGGTGACTCCGTCATGGTCGTGGACGGCCCGTTCGCGGGTGTGCACGCCACCATCACCGAGATCAACGCCAACGCCCAGCGGCTCAAGGCACTGGTCGAGATCCTCGGTCGCGAGACCCCGGTCGACCTCACCTTCGCCCAGATCCAGAAGGTCTGAGAGCCGACGGAACGAGCACTGGTCGGTTTCACGTACCATTGACCGGTTGGGCAGCCCAGTCCGACCGCCGCACCGCCGCCGGATGCCCGGCGCGAACCACACAGAAGGACCCACACCGCAATGCCTCCCAAGAAGAAGGTCGCCGCCCTCGTCAAGGTGGCGCTGAACGCCGGCGCCGCCACCCCGGCCCCTCCGGTCGGTACGGCGCTCGGCCCGCACGGCGTCAACATCATGGAGTTCTGCAAGGCCTACAACGCGGCCACCGAGCCCATGCGTGGCAACGTCATCCCCGTCGAGATCACCATCTACGAGGACCGGACGTTCACCTTCATCACCAAGACCCCGCCGGCCGCGGAGCTGATCAAGAAGGCCGCCGGGATCCAGAAGGGGTCGGGCGTCCCGCAGACCAACAAGGTCGGCAAGATCACCCGGGACCAGGTGCGCGAGATCGCCACCACCAAGCTCCCGGACCTGAACGCCAACGACGTCGACGCCGCCATGAAGATCGTCGAGGGCACCGCAAGGTCGATGGGCGTCACGGTATCCAACTAGTAGTTGTCTTTTCCCCGATTTCTGCGCCGATGACGTGCAGGAGAGCCGGATGAAACACGCTTTTCGTTTCAGCCGGAGCGACGAACGAGTCGGGATAAGCAGGAATCGCTAGCGAGCGCTAGCGAGCCATTGACACTGGGAGGGCCGTGCGCGGTCCGATGACCAGAACTGGTGAAAGGAACCAGCAGCATGAAGCGCAGCAAGAACTACCGGTCCGCGGCCGAGAGCATCAACGAGGAGAACCTGTACTCCCCGGTCGAGGCCCTCGAGCTCGCCAAGAGCGGCACGAAGGCGAAGTTCGACGAGACCGTCGACGTGTCCTTCCGGCTGGGCGTCGACCCGCGCAAGGCGGACCAGATGGTCCGCGGCACGGTCAACCTGCCGAACGGCACCGGCAAGACCGCCAAGGTCGTCGTGTTCGCCACCGGTGACCGCGCCGCCGCCGCCGAGGCGGCCGGCGCGGATGAGGTCGGCTCCGACGACCTGATCGAGAAGGTGCTCGGCGGCTACCTGGACTTCGACGCCGTCGTGGCCACCCCCGACCTGATGGGCAAGGTCGGGCGCCTCGGACGCGTGCTCGGCCCGCGCGGTCTGATGCCGAACCCGAAGACCGGCACCGTGACCGTCGACGTGGCCAAGGCTGTGACCGACATCAAGGGCGGCAAGATCGAGTTCCGGGTCGATCGGCACGCGAACCTGCACTTCATCGTGGGCAAGGCGTCCTTCACCACCGAGCAGCTGTCGCAGAACTACTTCGCCGCTCTGGACGAGGTGCTGCGCCTCAAGCCGAGCGCGTCGAAGGGCCGCTACATCAAGAAGGCCACCATCTCCACCACGATGGGCCCGGGCGTCCCGGTCGACCCGAACCGGACCAAGCCCGACGCCGAGTGACCTCGGCTCGCTGACGCAGCACCGACCACCCCGTAGCCAGGATCTCGATCGTGCTCCTCGTGAGCTGGATCGCCGCGATCATCGCGTGCCTGGCCTACGGGGTGGCGACGGTTCTGCAGGCCATCGGTGCCCGGCGCGCGGCGACCGCGGCCGGGGTCGGCGGTGTCGTCGGCATCGTCACCCAGATCCCGTACCTCGCCGGTCTGGCCCTCGACGGGCTGGGTTTCCTCGGCAACGTGGTCGCGCTGCGTGAGCTGCCGCTGTTCCTGGTCGAGTCCATCGTCGCGGCCAGCGTCGGGGTCACCGCCGTCATCGCCGCCCTCCGGGGCGAGAAGCTCGGCGCCCGCGATTGGGGTGCGCTCGGCGTCCTCGGACTCGGTCTGGTGCTGCTCAGCCTGAGTGCCGCGGCCGAGGCGGCGACGGACACGGGGAGCGCTGTCACCCTGGCGATCCTGGCCGGCGCCGCGGTCCCGCTGCTGCTCGGGCTGGTCGGCTACCGCCGGACGGGACGCTCGTCGGTTCTCCTCTGCGCCGTGGCTGCGGGCCTGGGTTTCAGCTGGGTGGCCGTGGCCGCCCGGGCCCTGGGCGCCGACGCCGTCGACCTCGGCCTGCTGGCCAACCCCCTGCTGTGGGCCATCGTCGCGTACGGGGCCATCGCGGTCGGCTTCTTCGGCATCGCCCTGCAGCGCGGCAGGGTGACCGTGGTGGCTGCCGTGACCTTCGTGATCGAGGTCATCGTGCCGTCGGCGCTCGGGCTGATCGTCTTCGGTGACAGCATCCTGGCCGGGCGCGAGGTGCTGGCGGGCGCGGGCTTCCTGCTCGCCATCGGCGGGACCGTGGCCCTCAGCCGGTTCGCGGAGTAGCGACGGTCACGCGGACCCGCGGGCCGCGACGGCAGCGAGAGCCGCGCCGGTGAGCCGGAACCCCGTCCACTCGTCCAGCGCGACCGCACCGAGCCGACGGTAGAACGCGATGGACGGCGTGTTCCAGTCCAGCACCGACCACTCCACCCGGGCGTAGCCCCGTGCCGTGGCGATGGCGGCCAGAGCCGCCAGCAACGCCGTGCCGCAGCCGGTCCCGCGCCGGGCGGGTCGCACGTAGAGGTCCTCGAGGTGCAGCCCGTGCACGCCCTCCCAGGTCGAGTAGGTGAGGAAGTAGAGGGCGAACCCGACCACCTCGCCCTCGTCCTCGGCCACCAGGGCGAAGACGGCGGGGGAGGGGGCGAACAGCGCCGACCGCAGCTGGTCCGGAGTGGCCCTGACCTGGTCCCGGGCTCTCTCGTAGTCGGCCAGGTCGCAGATCAGGTCGTGCAGGGCTCCCACGTCGTCGACGGTGGCGGGGCGGATGCCGACGGGCAGCACGGGCTCGGTCACGACGACCGAGCCTAGCGACGGCGGACGCGGGGGCTGGTCGTCGACTCTCCACGACAAAAAGCGAGCGCCGTCTCGACCAAGATGGGGGGCAGGTCGAGACGACGCTCGCGCTCGGGGTGAGCGGCATTCAGGGGGGCGCCGCCGCCGAGTTCTGGGGGTCAGGCCGGGCGGCGGGCTCCCGCGTACGGCATGTACTTGATCTTGATGTAGGAGACCGGCTTGCCCGGGCGCGACGCGTGGATGACCCGTCCCTTGCCGGCGTAGATGCCCACGTGGCTCTTGCCCGAGTAGAAGAAGACCAGGTCGCCCTTGCGGAGCTTGGACCGGGAGACCTTCTTGCCGAAGCGGGCCTGGCCCTGCGAGGTCCGCGGGATCTTCTTGCCGGCGTGCTTCCAGGCGCCCCGGGTCAACCCGGAGCAGTCCCAGGCGTTCGGACCGGTGCCCCCGTAGCGGTACCGGTCACCGAGCTGACGCTTGGCGAAGGCCAGCGCCTTGGCGCCTTTGCTCTTCTTCTTCTTCGACTTCTTCTTCTTGGCGACCTTCTGCACCGAGCTCAACGAGACCGTGGCCGTGGTGGGGACGTCGTACGCGATCGCCCCGGTCTGCGGCACGGAGGTCAGGGGGGCGGCGGGCCGGGCGTCGGCCCCCGCCGGGAGCTCGGTGCCGGCGATGGTGGCGAAGGCGAGAGCCAGGGTGGCGGCACCGGCGGCCAGGCGTTGGGTGGTGGTGGGCATGCGTTCCCCCTGTGATCGTGCGGACCGGCTCTGGACAGCGCGGTCCCCCGACCGGCTGCCGCACGTTATCAAGTCGAGACATTCTGTGCCAACACTCAGCAAACGTACGGCTGGCGGTGATATCAACGTGATGTTCGCGGGTTCCGACGGAGCGATGATCTCGGTCCGGGGGCCGAGACCCCGCAGAGGGCGCGGGATCGGGTACGGATGTGGGGCCGGATTTGGGCCGGCTGGAGGTCGTCGCGTAAGGTGACAACACCGAAGACCGCTGGTCGATCGAGCCTGGCTCGATCCGAAGACCTCCCGAACGGGATGGGCCCGCGCAGGTGAACACCGAACGTCCTCGACGGGCGTGGCCTCGCGGCCGCAGATCTCCGTCGCTGTCGCCCCGTGTGCCCTGCGCACCGGGGCTTTTCCGTGTTCTGGGGTTCCGACCGCCAGCCAGACGCGGCAGCGCTACGCCCGTAGCGCGTCAGAAGTCGGAACGTTGTGGAGGACACGTATGGCGAGGCCGGACAAGGCAGCCGCGGTCACCGAGCTGGCGGAGAAGTTCTCCAGCTCGCAGGGCGCAGTGCTGACCGAGTACCGCGGACTCACCGTGAAGGCGCTGAAGGAACTGCGGCGCTCTCTCGGTGACGATGCCACCTACGCCGTGTCGAAGAACACGCTGACCACGATCGCGGCCCGTGAGGCCGGAGTCGAGGGCGTCGAGGAACACCTCGTCGGCCCGACCGCGATCGCCTTCATCGAGGGTGACCCGGTCACCGTCGCGAAGGGTCTGCGTGACTTCGCCCGGCAGAACCCGCTTCTGGTGATCAAGGGTGGCGTACTGGACGGCAAGTCCCTGTCCGCCGACGAAGTGAAGAAGCTGGCCGACCTGGAGTCCCGTGAGGTTCTCCTCGCCAAGGTCGCCGGTGGCATGCAGGGAGTCCTGCAGCAGGCCATCTCGCTCGTCGCTGCTCCGCTGTCCCAGGCCGCGCGTGTGTTCGCGGCCCTGGAGAAGGCAGCCGAGGAGAACCCGTCGCTCATCGCCGGTGCTGGTGCAGCACCGGAGGCCGAGCAGACCCAGGAGCCCACCAACGACGAGATCGCCGCCGAGGCGAACGAGTCAGCAGCACCCGCTGCAGAGCCCACCGCCGAAGCGGCTGACGCCGCCTCGGACCAGTAGTCCGCAGCACTGCTGCAGAACAGAACGAAAGGAACGCCAATCATGGCGAAGCTCAGCACTGACGAGCTCCTGGACGCCTTCAAGGAGCTCACCCTCATCGAGCTCAGCGAGTTCGTGAAGCAGTTCGAGGAGACCTTCAACGTCACCGCGGCCGCCCCGGTCGCCGTGGCCGCGGCTGCCACCGGTGGTGGCGGCGAGGCCGCTCCGGCCGAGGAGGAGAGCGACGAGGTCGACGTCATCCTCGAGGCTGCCGGCGACAAGAAGATCCAGGTCATCAAGGAGGTGCGTACCCTCACCAGCCTCGGTCTCAAGGAGGCCAAGGAGCTCGTCGAGGCCGCCCCCAAGGCCGTCCTGGAGAAGGTGACCAAGGAGGCCGCCGCCAAGGCCAAGGAGGCCCTCGAGGGCGCCGGCGCCTCGGTGACCGTCAAGTAAGGTCCCGGCACCAGCCGAAGAACGCGTTGGGCACGGAATCCTCACGGATTCCGTGCCCTTCGGCATGTCAGGGGTCGGCCTGGCCCGGGCGGCGCTCAGGCGAGGTGGAAGACCTCGTCGGTGGGCGCCCACCCCTCGGTCTCGGCGGCCGAGGAGACCCGGTGCTGCATCGGGTCGGTGATCGTCCACCAGCGCTGCGTCTCGGGATCGGCGGCGATGGCCGCCTTGTCGGCGGCCAGGTCGTCGCCGGTGTACTCGTAGTACGCGATCAGCAGGTGCTCCGGCCGGCGCAGGAAGATCGAGTAGTTGGTGATGTGCGAGGCCGCCAGGCGCTCCAGCACGGCCGGCCAGACCTCGGCGTGGATCCGCTCGTACTCGGCGACGGCCTCGGGGTGGACGTGGATGATCTCGCAGATCCGTTGCATCGGTGACCTATCTTTCCTCGGAGGGGCGCCGGGTCGGGGCGGCGCCGCGCGGGCGATGCCTCACGGTAGCGAGTGGTCAACCGGTTCACCTGACCACCGACGCGCCTGGGCTCATCCCTCCGTGTCAACGGCCCTATCGCGAGTATGCTTCCATCCCGAGCAGCAAGTTATTTGCCTGTTCTGCGTCGCTGTGCGCTTGAGGCCTTGACTTCGCGCGCCGTCCTGAGTACCGTAGGGGTTTGCCCTAGCCATTTCGACGACCCGTTTCTATTTGACACGGGCCGTTTGTCATGCGCAGAGCCACAACCAGATACTGCGAGTCTCGGAAGGACCCACTGTTGGCCGCCTCGCGCACTGCCCTCGATAGTCCCGCTGTTTCACCCACCGGTCGCATCTCCTTCGCCAAGATCGCGGAGCCCATGG
>JBMDXL010000790.1:0-6196 GCA_048594465.1 Microlunatus sp.
GTGTCGACGCGGTGTGGCTGTCCCCCTTCTACCCCTCGGCGCTGGCCGACGGCGGCTACGACGTGGACGACTACCGCGACGTCGACCCCCGGATCGGCACGCTGAGCGACTTCGACGCCATGATCACCGCGCTGCACGGCGTCGGCATCAAGGTCCTCGTCGACATCGTGCCCAACCACAGCTCCAACCGGCACGCCTGGTTCGTCGAGGCCCTGGCCTCCCCGGCGGGATCGCCGGAGCGCCAGCGCTACATCTTCCGCGACGGGTCGGGCCCCGACGGCAGTCAGCCACCGAACGACTGGCAGTCGCTGTTCGGCGGCTCCGTCTGGGAACCCGTCGGCGACGGCCAGTGGTACTTCCACCTCTTCGCCCCCGAGCAACCGGATCTGAACTGGGACAACGAGGAGGTCCGCGAGGACTTCCGTACGACGCTGCGTTTCTGGGCCGACCGCGGCGTGGACGGCTTCCGGGTGGACGTCGCCCACGGCCTGGTCAAGGACCTGACCACCCCGTACGTGCCGTGGCCGGAGATCGAGATGATGCAGCGCGACGACGGGAGCCACCCGCTCTGGGACCGCGACGACCTGCAGCTGGTCTACCGCGACTGGCGCTCCCTGTTCGACTCCTACGACCCGCCCCGGTTCGCCGTGGCCGAGGCCTCGGTGCACCCCAGCCGGCGTGCCCGCTACGCCGCCCCGACCAGCCTCGGGCAGGCCTTCAACTTCGCCATGCAGGAGGCCAGCTGGCGCCCCGACAGCTACCGGGCGGTGATCGAGGCCGGCGTGGCCGACATGGTCGAGTCCGGCTCCACGACCACGTGGCTGCTCGGCTGCCACGACACCGTCCGGGTCGCGTCCCGGTACGGCCTGCCGGTGCCACCCGACGAGACGCCGATCGAGATCGCCCGACGCTGGCTGCTGACCGACGGCACGGATCCCCGCTGTGACGGCGATCTGGGCGTGCGCCGGGCCCGTGCGGCGATCATGGTGCTGCTCGCGCTGCCCGGCTCGGTGTACGTCTACCAGGGTGACGAGCTCGGCCTGGCCGAGGTCGCCGATCTCCCCCGTGAAGCGCTGCAGGACCCGATGGCCTTCCGTTCGCAGGGCAAGGAGAAGGGTCGGGACGGCTGTCGGGTGCCGTTGCCGTGGACGGCCTCCGGACCCTCGTACGGCTTCGGCGGCGCACCCACCGAGCTGCCTCAGCCCGCGTGGTTCGCCGACGTGGCGGTGGACGTGCAGGCCGCGTCGGCCGATTCGACGCTGTCCCTCGTCCGACGGGCGATCGCCCTCCGGCGCGACCTGCTGCGGTCCGCGGTCGACGACGGGCCGAGCTTCACCCTGGCGGACGCGGTCCCCGACGAGCTGCGCTTCCGGCGCGGTGCCCGGTGGCACTGCGTGACCAACTTCGGCACCGCTCCGCTGGCCCTGCCGGAGGGCACCGTGCTGCTCAGCAGCACCGAGCTGGTCGCCGGGCCGCTGCCCGGCGACGCGACGGCCTGGGTGCTCAGCGACGAGCCAGCAGCGAGCTGATCACCGCGAGCGCGGGCGCGGCGTCGACGCCTCGACCGAGGTCGGCGACGCGCCACGCCAGGGTGGCTGTCGCCCACAGGGCGTCGACGGCCGAGGTCTGGTCGTCGGGGGTGCCGACGAGCTCGATCCGGCCCGCGTCGACGACAGCGGTCTGCTCACCGCAGCTCACCTCGCCCGGTCGCTCGGCGCAGGTCCGAGCCGGCTGCAGCAGGTCGCGCAGGTCGTCGCCCAGGTGGGTGGGCCGGCTGTCGGTGCCGGCCGCCACGAGGTCGGCCGGGCCGTGCGACCCGGTGAGCACCAGCATGCTGTCCAGCCCGGCGGCCACGGCCCCGGCGATGTCGGTGTCCAGGCGGTCGCCGACGAAGATCGGGGTGCCCGCGCCCAGGCGGGCGACCGTCGAGTCGACCAGCGGGCGGAACGGCTTGCCGGCCACCTCGGGCTCGACGTCCACGGCCTGCCGGACGGCGTCCACCGCGGCTCCGTTGCCCGGGACCAGACCCCGGTCGGTCGGTCGGGTGGGGTCGATGTTGGTGGCCACCCAGTGCGCACCCCGCTGGATGGCGATGGCGGCCTCGTTGAGCTGGTCCCAGGTCAGGTCGAAGCCGAAACCCTGGAGCACGGCGACCGGGTTGTCGTCCGCCGAGCGCACGCCGACCAGTCCGACCTCGGCCAGGGCCTCCCAGACGCCGGCGCCGCCCACCGCGAGCACGCGCGCCCCGGGCTCGAAGCGGTCGGCGACCAGCTGGGCGCCCGCCTGAGCCGACGTCACCACGTCGTCGGCATCGGCCTCGATGCCCAGCTCGGTGAGGTGCTCGGCCACCGCTACCGGGGGTCTGGCCGCGTTGTTGGTCACGAAACCGACCCGGGTGCCCCGGTCCCGCAGAGCCCGGAGCCCCTCCGGAGCACCCTCCACCGCCACGGGTCCGAGGTAGACGACGCCGTCGAGATCGAAGAGGGCGGCGTCGTAGGCGTCAGCCAGCACGCTCATCGGTCGGTCGGCCCGGACTCGCCCGCGTCCGGGTCCTGCGCCTCGCCCTCACCGTTCCCGGAGTCGTCGTCGTCGTCGTGGTCGTCGAAGATGATCGACATCCCGTCGAGCAGGTCGCGGCGCTCGTCGGCATCGGTGTCGGAGTCGGGGTCCAGTCGGGCGGCCGCGTCGAACCACTGCCGGGCGTCCGCCGGCTTGCCCGTCTGCTCGAGGACGTCGGCGTAGGCGTAGTACAGCCGGGCCGCGGGCAGACCGAGCCGGGCCGCACGGCGGTCGTCGAGATCGAGGATCGCCTGGTGCAGCAGCCGCCGTCCCTCCGGCTGCTGACCGAGGTCGGCGCGGGCACCGGCCTCGACGATGAGCATCTCGATGGCCAGAGCCGGTTCGAGCTGCGTGCGTCGTGCTTCCTTGGCGATCTTGATCGCCGCCTGCGGACGACCCAGCGCACGCTCGCAGTCGGCCATCACCGGCAGGAAGTCGTCGGTGCCGGTCATCCGTCGCAGCGCGCGGAACTCCGACAGCGCGACGTCCCAGTGCCCCGCCGCGTACGCCGTCTCGGCCGCCGCCTCGCGCACCACGGGCAGCCGAGCCGCCCGCCGACGCGCGGCCTCGGCGTGCCGGTACGCCAGCTCCGGGTCCTCGTCGACCAGCAGCCCGGCGGTCATCAGGTGCCCGGCGACCACCTCGGCGAGGTCCTTGGGCAGACCGCGCAGCTCGGCCTTCACACCGCGGGGCAGTCCCCGGGTGTCGACGGCGTCCGGCAGCCGGGGCTCGTCGGCCCGCTTCTGCAGACCGGGCGGGGGCGGCGGCCGGTCCCCGCGGTCGGACGAGCGCCGGTCATCGCCGCGACGACCGTCACCTCGCCGGCTGTCACCCCTCGGGTCGGGCAGTCGCCGGTCCGGGAGCCGGCCGTCGGGCAGCCGGCCGTCGGTGCTCATCGGACCACGATCGTCAGCTCCCCGGTATCGATCGCCGGAACGCTGCTGGCCGGCCGGTCGGCTCGACGAGCTGTTCTGGGGCCGTCGGGCAGCCGAGCTGCGGGACTGTCCGGCCGAGCCGGGACCGCCGGAGCGCGACCCCGTCCCGCCGCGGCTGCCGGCCGCACCTCCGCGGGCGCCGCTGCCCGAGCGGCGGTCGTCCCCCCGTCCGGCCTCGCCGCCGCGATAGCCGCCGGAGTCTCGGCCACCGCCTCGGTTGCCACCTCCCCGGGAGGCGGCGGATCGGTCATCGCTGCCGCGGTAGCCGCGGTCGTCCCTGGTCCTGTCGTTACCGCCCCGGCTGTCGCCCCGCTCGCCTCGCGCTCCCTGGTCGCGCGCGTCGCCGCTCCTGTACCGGTCGTCGCGACCGTTGCCGCGGCCGGCTCCACCGCCGGGGGAACGCCCGCCGCCGTCGCGGCCGCCGGAGCCGCCGGACCGGTCCGCGCCACCGCCTCGACCGTAGCCACCCGACCGGCCCGCGCCGCCGGAGCCGCCGGGCCGCCCGCCGCCCCGGGAACCCCCTGAGGCACCGGACCGACCTGAACCACCCGAACGTCCCGAGCCACCCGATCGACCTGCTCCGCCGGACTGTCCGTCACCCGGTCGCTGTCCCCTGCTGTCCGTCACCGCCTCATCTTCGCCGTCCGCGTTGCCGCGCGCAAAGCAGGGCTGTCCCGCGGACGGGTGCTCGGCGACGGAGGGGCAGCCCGACCAGCAACCGCGCCCGGGACGACCGGCGTTACCTTTCTCGGGTCGGTCCCCGCCCCGGGGGTGAGACCAGCCGGCGTACGACGACGGAAGGCAGCTCATGACCACCGCTCCCGCCACCGGCCACACCCCCAGGGATGTGAGGTAGATGCGCGCCATCGTCTTCACCGGACCTGGCTCCTGGTCCCTCGACGAGGTCCCCGACCCCGTTCCGGGTCCGCGTGACGTGCTGGTCCGGGTCGAGGCCGTGGGACTGTGCGGCACCGACGTGCACGTCCTCGACGGCGAGTTCGCTCCCACCCGCTACCCGATCATCCCCGGCCACGAGACCTCGGGGGTGGTCGAGGCCGTCGGCGACCAGGTCAGCGGGATCGTTCCCGGAGATCGCGTCTCCGTCGATCCGACGCTCACCTGCGGGGAGTGCCGGTTCTGCGCGGTCGGCCGTGCCAACCTGTGTGAGCAGTGGGACGGGTCGGGCGTCGCCCGCACCAACGGGTCCACCGCGGAGCTGATGGTGGCTCCCGTCCGCAACGTCCACCTGTTACCCGACTCCGTCGACCTGGCTCTGGCGGCTCTGATCGAGCCCCTGTCGTGCGCCATCCACGGGTACGATCTGCTGCCCCGCCGGATGGGTGAGCACTACCTCGTGTACGGCGCCGGGACGATGGGTCTGATGATGGCCCAGCTCGCCCCGAGGGCGGGGGCCGCCACCGTCACCGTGGTCGACCGGAATCCCGCTCGCCTGGAGGTCGCCAGGGAGATCGGCATCGATCGTGTGGTCACCGGTGCCGACGAGGCCGAACGCCCGGGCGGGTGGGACGTGGTCATCGACTGCACCGGCGTCGTCGCCGCCATCGAGGACGGACTGACGCGCGTACGGCGGGGTGGTGTCTTCCAGCAGTTCGGCGTCGCGCCCACCGAGGCCACCGCCCGGTTCTCCCCGTTCGGGATCTACAACGACGAGATCAGCGTGGTGGGTTCGATGGCTGTCCTGCACAGCTACGGTCGCGCGGTCGAGATGTTCGACGCCGGCGCCCTGAGGGCCGAGCGGATGGTGTCGCACGCGTACACGCTGGACGACTACGGCGACGCCCTCGAAGCCTTTCGCGCCGGCTCCGGACGCAAGCTGCAGATCCGGCCCCAGTCGCACACCAGTCAGACGCTGCTCTGAGACACGGTGGAGGTCGTTCCACGGGGCTCGGGCACTGACGTCGACCGCGGTCGTGGCGGGCTGTGGAGTCGTCGGCCTCCGGGAACGACAAAAGCCCAGGAACAGCATGTTCCTGGGCAAAGATCAGCACAGTGGACGGTGGCCGTCGAACCCGCGGTGAGGCTCAGCCGGTACAAACGCAACACCTCCGCGAAAGTGAGCGGCGGAAGAAAAAGCCCCTGAACGTACTTCAAGGCCGACCACCGAAGTGGTCGACCTTGAAGTGTGTTGTCCGGCGACGTCCTAGTCTCCCACACGGTCCCCCGTGCAGTACCATCGGCGCTGAGAAGCTTAACTTCCGGGTTCGGAATGGAGCCGGGTGTTTCCCTCTCGCCATGATCACCGAAACTCTATGGAGATGTAGATCGCGGAGTGATTCGTGAACGAATCTGTGTTCCCGACCGTATCTCGGGAACTGCACAGTGGACGCGTAGCATCTTTGTAGGAACAAGCCCTCGGCCTATTAGTATCGGTCAGCTCCGTGCATTGCTGCACTTCCACATCCGACCTATCACCCAGTGATCTGCTGGGGGCCTTACCAGGTTATCCTGTGGGAGCCATCATCTTGGAGCGTGCTTCCCGCTTAGATGCTTTCAGCGGTTATCACTTCCGAACGTAGCCAACCAGCCGTGCCCTTGGCAGGACAACTGGCACACCAGAGGTTCGTCCGTCCCGGTCCTCTCGTACTAAGGACAGCCCTCCTCAAGACTCCTACGCGCGCAGCGGATAGGGACCGAACTGTCTCACGACGTTCTAAACCCAGCTCGCGTGCCGCTTTAATGGG
>JBMDXL010000791.1:0-3231 GCA_048594465.1 Microlunatus sp.
CGAGGAGCGGGTCGACCATGAGCGTGGTGCCTCGCGCGTTGATCAGGAAGCCGGCCATGCCGAGCCAGCGGAGCTCGGTCGTCGTCTGCGGGCCGAAGGCCTCGGCGCCGAACGGTCGAGTACGGGGTGCCCGGGCTTGACGCGTGCTCATGACTGCACCTTAGGGACCCGGCGGGACCCACGGGTCACGGCGGTGGCGAGATCCCGGCCACCGCCCGGACGCGCTGGCCGAGCTGGAGCGAGGGGGGTCGCGGCGGTGGCGGGTGGCTGAGAGGACATCGGTGCTCCTGACGAGGACGGGGTGGGGAGTCAGCGCGTGCTGGGTCGGCCGTGGATGCGCAGGCTGCTGACGGCGGCGAGGGCGAGGAGGACGGCGGCGATCCCGAGACTGAGCCGCAGTCCGGTGACGACCTGGTCGGGGTCGGCGATGAGCGCCCCGAAGACGGCGATGGCGACCGCGCCGCCGACCTGCCGGAACGTGTTGAACACCGCTGACGCGGGCCCGGCCCGGGCCGCGGGAACCCCGTCGAGGACGACGCCGGTGACCGACGGCATCGCCAGCGCCCCGCCCGCCCCGATCGGGATCACGCACACGGCGATGGCCACGGGGTGACCGAGCGGAGCGACGAGCAGCAGAGCGGTCAGGCCGAGCGCCATCGAGCTCAGACCGGCGACGACGGGGAGGCGAGGGCCGTAGCGGTTGGTGACCGGTCCCGAGGCCAGGTTGGCGACGATCGCGAAGAACGCCGAGGGCAGGAAGACCAGACCGGCGTGCAGCGGGGACAGACCCAGCTCCTGCTGCAGGAACAGACTGATCACGAACACGTTGCCGTAGTTGCCGACCATGAACGCGAAGCCCACCGGCAGAGCCAGCCGGAACCCGCCGGCGCGGAAGAGGTCCAGTGGCATCATCGGGTGCCGGATCCGGGACTGGACGAGGACGAACCCGACCAGCGCGACCAGCGCCACGGTCAGAGCCAGCAGCACCGGGAGCGAACCGAACCCGGCGTGGCCGCCCTCGATGAGTCCGTAGACGAGCGCCGACAGGCCGAGCACGGCCAGGAGCTGTCCGGCCCAGTCGAAGGGGGCCGGGCGGGTCGGTGAGGTGGCGACCAGGGAGAGGAAGACGAGCATGCCGGCACACACCGGGAGGTTGATCAGGAAGACCCAGCGCCAGTCGACGGTGGTGAGCAGCCCGCCGAGCGGTTGACCGACCAGACCGGCGACGGCGCCGCCGACAGCCCACACACCGAGAGCTCTGGCTCGGCGCGCCGGGTTCGGGAAGGCCTCGCGGACCAGGGCCATCGACGCCGGCAGCATGATCGCGGCACCGGCCCCCTGGGCGCAGCGGGCGGCGATCAGCAGGCCGGCGGAGGGGGCCCAGGCGCAGGCCGCCGACGTGAGGCCGAACACGACGATGCCCACCGCCATCGCCTTCTTCGCCCCGATCCGATCCGCGAGGTTGCCCGCGGACAGCAGCAGCGCGGCGAAGAGCAACGTGTAGCCGTCGATGATCCACTGCTGCCCGACGGTGCCACCCCCGAGCTCGGCCCGGATCCGGGCGAGGGCGACGTTCACGATGGAGATGTCCAGCGTGATCAGGAAGAAGCCCATCGACGCGATGGTGAGGACGACCCCGGCCCGGGGGCCGTTGGGCTCGTCGCCGGTTCGGCGGACCGGCTCGTACGCGGTGCTGATCGTCATCCCTGCCTGTCTTCTCTCGACGTTAAGTGGAGTTCTCATCTCCGGATAAACCGTACCACCCTTTCCGGAGATTGTCTCTCCGCATCAGGTGTACGGTGAACCACATGGCTGAGACCCCGTCCCCCCGACCGCGAGCCCTGCGGCGGGACGCGGCGAAGAACCGGGAGCGGCTGCTCGCGGCGGCCCGGACGTTGTTCGCCGAGGGTGGGTTCGAGGTGACGCTCGCCGAGATCGCTCGTCACGCGGGGGTCGGTGTGGGCACCGCCTACCGCCGGTTCGCCAACAAGGGCGAGCTGCTCGATGCGTTGTTCGCGGAGCAGACCGTCGAGGTCGCCGCGGCCGCCGACGCCGGTCTGGCCGATCCCGATCCCTGGCGCGGTCTGGTGGGCTACCTGGAGCGGTCCCTGGCCCTGCAGCTGCGGGACCGGGCGCTGGCCCAGATCGTCAGCGGCGACCGGATCAGCGTCGAGCAGCACGACTGGAACCGGGAGGTGATGGCGCCCAAGAACCGCGCGCTGGTCGCTCGTGCCCAGGCGGCCGGGGTGCTGCGCGAGGACGTCCAGGGCACCGACCTGACCTTCATCCAGGTCGGTCTCAACGCCATCATGTCCCGCTCCCGCGATGCGCACCCGGACCTCTACCGGCGCTACCTGCACCTGCAGCTGGACGGCCTCCGCGCTCAGCCGGGCACGCCCACACCGCTCCCCGTCGCCGCGCTGACCAGCGACCAGACCCACGCCGTGATGGGGCCGAGCCCGAGGACGCGCGAGTCCGTCACGTCCTCCGGCTCAGGCCTTCGTCAGGTCGACGGTGCGGAAGGGTGAGAGGGCGAGGAGGAGCGCGGCCAGCACGAAGACCGCGACAGCGACCAGGAGCGCCGGGCGCAGCCCGGCCTGCACCGCGAGCAGGCCGCCCAGAGGTGCGATGACGACGACGACCGCACGGTTCGCCGCCCGCATCGTCGTGTTGGTCCGGGCCTGCAGCCGGTCGGGGGTGAGGGTCTGCCGGTAGCTCATCTCGTGGCTGTTGCTGAAGGTGAGGCCGAAGCCGAAGCAGAGCTGCCCGAGCCCCAGGACGACGACAGAGGCCCAGCCCGTCGTCCCGAGTCCCGCTCCGGCCATGACGGCGACGCCGATCGCGCTGATCACGGAGGCGGTGATCACGGCCCAGCCGGTGCCCAGTCGACGACCGAGAGCGGTGCTGCAGGCGGCCCCGGTGACCGCGCCCGCTCCACCGACGGCGGTGGCCACCCCGAGCTGCAGAGGTGACAGCCGCAGCTCGGTCAGGGCGAACGGTGCCAGCACGGTGCCGACCACGGCGTTGGCGGCGAACCACACGTGGGTGGCGACGGCCAACCGGGCCAGACCGGACGCGCCGTACACCCAGCGGCACCCGTCGGCGATCTCCTGCCGGAGCCGGGAGCGCCGGCGTCCCGGGTCCGGTGCGGGGTCGGTGGTCCGCAGGGTCAGCACCACGGCGGCGGAGAACAGGTAGGTGAGGGCGTCGACCAGCACCGCCACCGGCGCT
>JBMDXL010000792.1:0-2041 GCA_048594465.1 Microlunatus sp.
CGCTCTGGGCGGCGGCCGCCACCGAGCTGGTGCCCAGCTGGCTCGGCGCCGGGATGCCGTTCGACCAGGTGCACGGGCACACCTCGCTGTACGTCTGGGACGAGCGCCGCTTCGCGGCCCGGGAGGAGATCGCCCGCCGCACCACGCTGGACGAGCCGGCCCGGCACGAGAGCACCAAGCTCGGCGCCTCCCGGATCATCGGCATCGACCCGGGTCACGGTCGGGTGGCCACCCGGTCCTGGCGGGCCTGGGAACCCACCAGCTCCCGCTGACCCCCTCCCGAGCTGTCAGCCCCGGTGGTCGTCCCGGCCGCCACGGAGGCTGACAGGTCGGATGCGGGCGGGTTGGCTCAGAAGCGGGTGGCCCGCAGGGTGGTCCACACGTCGGCCGCGGTCTTCAACCCGATCAGCAACAGCACCAGCCAGACGTCCCGGCCGGCCAGCGCGCCCATCGCCGTCACCGTCGGCAGCAGGGCGTCGGGCACCACCGAGCCGTCCAGCTGGCTCAAGGTGATGCCGAAGGCGATGATCACCGCGACGTGCAGCACGATGATCCGCGGGTAGGGCTGCATCATCGCCCTCTCCGCCGAGACCACGTCCCGCTGACCCGCCCCGAACCAGACGGTGGTGACCTCGACGGTGTAGCGGATCATGATCAGCACGATCGGCAGCCCGAGGAGCACGAACGTCGCCCGCACACCGAGGGAGTAGGCCACGAAACCGGTGAACACGGCGTGGACCAGGCAGAACAACCCGTAGTGGAAGCAGAAGAAGAGGGCCAGCCCCGCCTTCTTGGGCTTCCGCCGCCGGCCGTTGACCGTGATCGTGATCCGCTGCCGACCGTCGGCGGTGCCGCGCGCGGTGGCGATCCGGACCACGTTCCACAGGCCGATGACCGCGTTCTCCACCCAGAAGAGCACGAAGACGTTCCCGGCGGGCCAGCCCAGGGCGACGACCCCGAGCACGGTGACGGCGTTCATTGCCACCGCCAGCAGCACCGGCAGCAACCAGGGGCGCGTGGGGGACGGGTCGGCCGGATCCGCTCGGACGGACGACGTCGTCAGCGAGCCGGCGGTGGACTCAGTCAGTCTGGGTCACCTTCTTCAGCCCGCGCGGGGCGTCGGGGTCGAGACCGAGCCGGCGGGCGAGCCGTTCGATCATCAGCTGGGCGGGGATGGCGAGCACCAGGGGTGCCAGCAGCTCGCTCAGCGTAGGTCCCGGCAGGGCCACGTCGCAGGTCGCACGGAAGGCCTCGTCGCCGCCGATACCCAGCACCGGGCTGCCCTTCGCGCGCACCGTGGCGGCGAGCTCGACCAGCCCCGGCAGGGTCGGCCCCTCCGGGCCCGCGACCAGCAGGGTGACCAGCTCGTGGTCGACGACGGCGATCGGGCCGTGCTTGAGGTCGGCGTACGACAGACCGCGGACCGGGCGCAGACAGGTCTCTTCCAGCTTCAGCGCCACCTCCAGGGTGGTCCCGAAGCACAGCCCCCGCCCGCTGGCCAGCACCTCGTCGGTGCGGGCCAGGGCGGTCACCATCGCGTCCAGGTCGCCAGGGGCGTCGAGCAGGGCCCGGGCCTGCTCCGGAACCTCGGCGAACCCGGCGTCCAGCCGCCCCGGTTGGGGGGCGATGGCGTCGACGGCCACCGCCAGGGCCGCGACCTGGGTCGTGTAGCTCTTGGTCGCCGGCACGGCCTTCTCCGGACCGGCCTGGGTGAGCAGCGCGATGTCGGCGGTGCGGGCCAGGGGCGAGCCGTCCACGTTGGTCACCGCGACGGTCGCCGACCCGCAGCCCCGGGCCCAGTCCAGGGCCTCGACGATCTCCTGGGTCGAGCCGGACTGGCTGACCCCGATGGTCACGGTGTCGGCCAGGTCCAGCCGGGCGTCGTAGAGGGTGGCCACCGAGGGCGCGGCCAGCGAGGCCGGGACGCCGGCGTGCACCTCGGCCAGGTAACGCGCGTAGATGGCGGCGTTGTCGGACGACCCCCGGGCGATCAGCAGCAGCCGGTGCCGGCCCTCGGCGAGCCGGGCGATCTCGGCCCGGC
>JBMDXL010000793.1:0-1537 GCA_048594465.1 Microlunatus sp.
CACGATCGAGACCGAGCTGTTTGATCTGCTGCTCCAGCGTGCTCGCGAGCAAGCCGCTGCTGCACCCATGGACGCCAGACTCGCCAAGGAGATACGTCGGCTTGAAGCTGACGTCTCCTTCTTGGAACGCTCTATCGAACAGCGAAGATCCAGGCTTTCAGCGTCAGTACCTCCCGACGAGATCAGAGGCTTGCTCCTAGACGCCGTAGACGCCGGAAGGGACCCGGTCTGGCTGTTGATGAGGAAGGAGTTCACTACCCCCGTTCTGCTGGGCCTCGGAGGTGTCGGCTTGTCAACCGTTGCCTCAGTGTGGTCGTTGTGGCTCTAAGCGCCTCCAAACCTGTTGTCCGGACGTTGTCAGATGGCGTCCCTCCTCCGCAGCCGGACGTACTCGGTAGCTGGTCAGCCTCGCCTGGCGGGCCGCGCATCCTCAATAGCCTCGTTGGATGAAATAGCCCGCTCGGGACCGTCAAGTGCAACATCGGTCAGGGACCGGAGAGCGTGGACCTCTCATGCACGTACTCGTTGCTGAGCGCGGCCGACGGTCGCGGACGAACGCTCTCAGGTCTCACGTGCGGAGCCAGGTCCGTCCCGGTTCGAGAAAGTTTCGCCAACTGACCTCACATCCGGGCCGGAATTGGGCCTTCAGAAGTGAAGGCACCTATCACCGGAGGAAACCGCCCATGGCCATCGAGTACTTCACTTCTGTCCAGGCGCTCGCGCACCAGCTGCTGAGCTCTGCGATCCGTGACGCGTTGGACGCCGGGCTGCTGGTTCCGTGTCAGGACAATCCGGCCGAGTGGGACGACCCGGCCAGTGCCCCGACGATCTGCGCTGGGTGTCCGGTGCTGGGGCAGTGCGCCCGCTACGCCGACACCGGGGCAGTGACGCACGGGGTGATCGCGGGCCGCCGCATCGTCCGACGTCCCCGGCGCCGCGTCTCGGCGCCGCTGCGGGAGGTGGCGTGACCCCCAGGCCGTCCGTCGAGGCCGGGGTTGAGGCGACGTCGGCGCTGCGGCTGCCGCCGCCCGAGGAGCCACCACCCCCGCTGCGGTGGGGTCAGTGGGTGGCCCTGCTGGCCGGCGTGGCGCTGGTCGTGACGGGCGTGCTCCACCTGGTTGGTGTCTCGACGGCCGGGCTGGTCGGGGTCGGTGCCGGCGGTGTGGTGGCGGTGGCCGGTACCGGCTTCTGCGGCTGGCGGGCCAACCAGCGGCGCATCCAGGCGGCGTCGTTGGCATCAGTGGTCGGTCAGCTCCTGCGGGCGCCGGTCGTGCTGGGTTGGGTCCGGTGGCGGGGGATCGGCATCGGACGGATCGTGCGGATGCGGGTGCAGCACACCGATCTCGCGGCCGCGGTGTACGGGGCACAGCTGGGGTGGCGGGTGGCGCAGGCCGTGGAGCAGGTGACCGGCCGCGCGTTCGTGGTGCGTCGGCAACGGGAGCGGCTGCGGCAGCTGGTGCTGGTGGAGAAGCCGGCGCAAGCCGTCGAGGAGATGACCGAGCTCGACAAGCAGCGCGCCCGGGTCGCCGACGTCGCA
>JBMDXL010000794.1:0-2486 GCA_048594465.1 Microlunatus sp.
TCTTCGACGCCACAGGCGGCTGGTGCCCCGAGAGCGCCCACACCGAGCCCGGGCCGGCCGCGGAACGGGTGCACTGGCTGAACGGCGGCGACACCGACACCGAGCCCGACGCCGACGGCCGCCTCGACCGGGCCGACGACGAGATCACCCGTCTGCAGACCCAGATCACCCACCTCACCCGGGACCGCGACAAGTGGCGGAACCAGGCCCTGCGTCAGGCCCGCACCCGCTGGGTCCGCTGCCGCCGCCGCGAGAGGGGGCAGCGATGACGATCACCTTGGACCGGGAACGCCTGGTCGACGCGATGGTCGACGACTACGACACCGCCGACCAGATCAACGACATCCGCGCCCACGTGCGGCACCTGCTCGACGCCGCCCTCCCCGTCGTCGCCGACCGAGTCGAGCTCGACGAGCTTCCGGCCCGCTCGGTGCTGCTGACCGCGCACCTGCAGGTCGTGCAGACCGTCCGCTCCTGCGGCGGCCACCGCCTCGTCGTCGGCCTCGACGGCACCGTCCCCGAGATCACCGGAACCGCGTTCCCGATGACCGTGCTCTCCCTGCCCTGACCCAGACCCGCTGACCCAGCACCACCACTCCGACCACGAAGAGATCAACCAGACAAGGAAAGGACGGGATCGACGGCATGACCAGCACGTTGGTGGCCCCGCGCACGTCCGCGGACAACCACAACACCCGCCAGCCGTTCCCGGAGGTGCCCTGTTCCCCTCCGGGTTCGGCGGCGCCGACCACGCACCGACCGCTCACCACCGACGGCCCGGCCCCCGTGGGATGCCTGGGCCTCAACCGGGGAGGGCAGTCACGGCACCCCCTCCACGTCCCCGCCCGGACCCCGCTGCAGGTCTACCGCCGTCCCCGGCACGACTGGACCGACTGGCAGCCGATCCACGACCCCGGCGTCGACGAGCAGCTGCACGAACGGTTCTGTCCAACCTGCGGCGCCGACGAGATCAGCGTCGACGAGCTGACAGGAGATCGGCCGTGACGGCCGCGGTCGAGGTGAGCGCACGCACGACCGCCGCCTGCGCTGACTGCCGCTGGACCTCCGGCACGCTGACCTGTGACCTGTCGATCCGGGTCGCGGCCCGTCAGCACGCCGACCTCACCGAGCACCCCGACGCGGTTCTGACCAACACCCTCACCGTCCTGCAGCCGGAACGGGCCGGTGACGCCGTGCACGCCACCGTCGGTGCCCAGACCGTCGCCGTCCTCTCAGGTAGCGGACAGGACCCCCGAGCATGACTCCCAACACCACAGCGGCGGCCGCGGCGGCTGTCGAGGAGTTGATCACTGTCACGGTCCGCGACCGCTCTCGGGAGGCGCCGTGGGGTGTCGGCCCGACGGCACCGGTCATCCGCATGGTGGACATCTCTGCGTTCTGCCCGAACTGCGGCGCCCGGCGCGGCGAGCGGAGCTGGCTGACCACCTACGACGACCGAGAGCGGTACTGGACAGAAACCTGGTCCTGCGTGGCCGGCTGCGGGCATGTCGACCGGTACGCCGCCGCCGTGGTCGAGGCCGCCCGGATCGCCGCCACCAACGAACGAGCGGCCACCGGCACGTCTGCCGCCGGGGGCCCTAGCGAGAGGGCAGTGTCGTGACGAGCGTGACTCCGCGGCCGCATCAGGCGGCGGCGCTGGCCGACTTGATGACGTCGTTCGCGGTGCACGACCGGGTCGTGCTCTCCCAGCCGCCGGGGTGCGGGAAGACGTTGATCGCCCGCTGGCACGCGGAGGCCTCCGCCGCGCGGCGGGTGCTGGTCTTGTTGCCGAGCTTGGCGTTGGTGGCGCAGACCCTGCGGGAGTGGCGTCGCCTGCGGACCTGGGCGTTCGACGCCCTGGTCGTCTGCTCCGATCCCTCCACCGCGGCCGGGGCAGCCGAGCGGGGCCGCGGGGACCGGCCGGTCGAGCCGGACTGGTCGGCGATCAAGGTCACCGTCACCACCCAGGCCGAGGTGGCCCGCGACTTCTTGGACCAGACCGACACCCCGGCGCGTCCCTTGGTGGTGTTCGCGACCTACCACTCCTCGCCGGTGATCGCCGCCGCGCAGCAGGCAGCGTCGGTCCCGTTCGACCTGGTGGTCTGCGATGAGGCGCACCGGCTCGCCGGCGCACCCAGCGCCGCCTTCCGCACCGTGCTGGACGGCCACGCGATCAAGGCCCGGCAGCGGCTGTTCATGACCGCCACCCCCCGGATCTGCACCGGCGGTGACCAGGTGATCTCGATGGACGACGTCGACCTGTTCGGTCCGCGGGCCAACAGCCTCGGCTTCGAGGAGGCCATCACCACAGGTCTGCTGTGTGACTACCAGGTGATGGTCGTGGCCGGGGACCCGGCCGTGATCACGCGGAGCCGGACTGATCATGGTCAGACCGTCCCGACCCCGAAAGCCAAGACCGTCCAGGCCGGTGTGGACGACGATCCGATGGTCACGGCCCCGGCCGCGATGATCAACGCGATCGACAA
>JBMDXL010000795.1:0-9172 GCA_048594465.1 Microlunatus sp.
GCCTTCCCCAACGGCATGGTCGACCGGATCACCCCGGCCACCACGGCCGAGGACGTGGCGCAGATCAGCGAGCGGTTCGGGGTGACCGACGCGTGGCCGGTGGTCGCCGAGCCGTTCTTCCAGTGGGTGCTGGAGGACACGTTCGTCGCGGGTCGGCCGCCGTGGCAGGACGCGGGCGTCCAGCTGGTGCCCGAGGTGGAGCCGTACGAGCTGATGAAGCTGCGCCTGCTCAACGCGGGCCACCAGGCCGTCGCCTACGTCGGTCACCTGATGGGTTACCGCTACGTCCACGACGCCGCCCGGGACCCGGTCGTCGCCGCCTACCTGCTGCGTTACATGCGGCGCGAGGGCATCCCGACGCTGCCTGACGTGCCCGGGATCGACCTGACCGCCTACACCGACACCCTGATCGAGCGGTTCGGCAACGCCGAGGTGCGGGACACCGTGGCCCGGCTCGCGGCCGAGTCGTCGGACCGCATCCCCAAGTGGCTGGTGCCGGTGATCCGGGCCAACCTCGCCACCGGCGGCGAGATCGAGGTGTCCGCCGCGATCGTGGCCAGCTGGGCCCGCTACGCCGAGGGCGTCGACGAGGCTGGTGAGCCGATCGAGGTGGTCGACCGGATCGCCGACGAGCGGACCGCCACCGCCCTCCGTCACACCGAGGACCCGCTGGCTTTCGTCCGCGACCCCGACCTGTTCGGCGACCTGGCCGACCAGCCCCGGTTCGCCGAGGCGTACCGACGCGCTCTGGACTCCCTGCACAACCGTGGTGCCGCTGCCACCGTCGCCGACCTCGCCGGGGGCTGAGCCGGTCTCACCGGACCACCGCTTATCAGGTCCAGCCCCGTGGTCGGGGAGCTCGGTGAGCGACCCGCTGCTGCTCGATCCGTCCGGTGATCTTCCTCCGTCCTTGCCGTAAGATCATTACCAGGAATGTTGTTCTGAGTAATGAGGTGAGTCGGTGGAGTTCTTCGACGGGCTGGTGCGGTACGAGGTGGCGCTGTGGAACGCGATCGACGGTCAGCTGCGTCGGGACGGCCTGGTCAGCCTGGCGCAGCTGCATGCTCTGCGGGTGATCGACCGCTACGGACACCAGGCTCGCGTGCAGGACCTCAGCGACGACATCGGTATCACGGTGGGGGCGGCCAGCAAGCTGGTGGACCGGCTCGAGCGGGACGGCCTGGCCGTCCGGAGCCCGAACCCGGCCAACCGACGATCGTCGCTGATCGCGCTCACCAGCCGAGGGCGACGGAGCCTCACCGCAGCGCTGGAGAGGGCTGCTGCAGCCGTGGACCGGGCGGTGGGCGAGGAGGACGTGCAGCCGCTGGCGGTGGCGCTGGGTCGACTGCAGGCGCGACTGGACGAGCAGACCGTCGGGACGGCGGCATGACGGGGACCACGACCGGTCCGACCATGAGGGCCGTCGTCGTCGACCGGCCAGGGCCTCCGGAGGTGCTGCAGGTCCGGGACCGCCCTGTCCCGCAACCCGGGCCAGGCCAGGTGCTGATCCGGGTGAAGGCGTTCGGGCTGAACCGGTCGGAGCTGCACTTTCGCCGCGGGGTGGCGTCCAACGGGTCCTTCCCGCGAGTGCCGGGGATCGAGGCCGCCGGCATCGTCGCTGCGGCACCCGGTGGTCAGTTCCGGGAGGGCGAGCACGTCGTCACGATGATGGGTGGCATGGGCCGCGCCTTCGACGGCGGCTACGCCGAGTACGTGGTGGTGCCGGCCGGTCAGGTGATCCGCTTCCGCAGCGATCTGCCCTGGGAGCAGCTGGGAGCGGTGCCGGAGATGCTGCAGACCGCGTACGGATCGCTGGCGGTCGGGGTGCGTCCCGCACCCGGTGACGCGCTGCTGATCCGAGGCGGCACATCGTCGATCGGGCTCGCGTCGATCGTGTTGGCCAAGAGGAGCGGTCTCACCGTGTACGCGACGACCCGGCGGGAGCAGGGCCGGGCCCAGCTGGAACGAGTCGGCGCCGACCACGTGCTGATCGACGACGGCGCGGTGGCCGACCGGGTCCGCGCCATCAACCCGGACGGCGTGGACGGTGCTGTCGAGCTCGTCGGCGTGACCACGCTGCGGGACACGCTCGAGGCGGTCCGACCGGGGGGCACCGTCTGCTTCACGGGGATGTTGTCGGACCAGTGGACGATCCCGGAGTTCTACCCGATGGACTGGTTGCCCAACGGCGTCCGGCTCACCGCCTACTCGGGCGAGGCCGCTGACCTGACGCCCGCGGTCCTGCAGGACTTCCTCGACGCCGTCAGCGCGGGCGACGCCACCATCCCGCTCGGTCGGGTCTACCGGTTGGACGAGATCGTCCGGGCCCACCACGACATGGAGGCCGGCACCGTCGGCGGCAAGGGTGTCGTGCTGACCTGATCTGACCCGGCCTCGACTGCCGGACCACCTCCAACCCCGAACTCCCCATGGATCGAAGGGACATCCATGATCACCCACCATCTGACCGACCTGCCCGTCGGTGCCGTGCCGCACCGTGTGACAGCGCACGCGGCCAGCGTCGACGGCCGCCGAGCCGTACGCGTCGAGCTGCCGGACGACGTCAGCCGGAACGGCCGACCCGGTGTCGACTACGTCGACCAGCCCACCTTCTTGTTGATCCCCGCCACTTTCACCACCGGCACCATCACCGTCGACGTGTGGAGCCGACTCAACGGCAAGGGCATGCCCGACTCCCGGGCTTTCGCAGGCCTCGCGTACCGCATCAGCGACCAGTGCGACGCCTTCGAGAGCGTCTACCTGCGCCCTCTCAACGGCACCAAGACCGACCCGCCGCCGCCGCGTGACCGTCGCGCCATCCAGTACTTCGCCTACCCCCACTGGCCCTTCGACCGTCTCCGGGACGCCTACCCCGATGGTCGGTACGAAGCCGGACTGAGCATCGGACCGGAGGAGTGGATCACCCTCGAGCTCATCGTGACGGCTGACAGTGTGACCGCGACCGTGAACGGCGTTCCCTCGCTCGTCATCGACCATCCCAAGGCCCGTCCGACTGCCGGCGCCATCGGCCTCTTCGTCGACATCGGCACGGAAGCCTTCTTCTCCGACCTCACCATCGACACCGGCCTATGAGTCGACCGCCGTACCTCGCTCCCTCCACGGACGGGGATGACGGCAACGGAGGGGTGCGGCCGCGTCGCGGGGGCCTCGAGCCCGGTCACGTGTGCCGCGGGGGGCCGCTGCGTGCGGTCCGCCCCGCCCCGGGGCTGCGGGCGAAGCGAGGGAAGGCGCCGGCCGCGACCTGCACCTGGAGCCGGTGACCCGCGAGGTACCGGTGTGCTGGGGGCACGAGCCGGAGGGGTCTGTCGGCGCCCGCGCCTACGATTCCGAGCATGTGGCAGCGTCTCCTCTCCAACGACGCGATCATCGCGATGGTCGGTCATGAGGCGTACGCGCGCGGTCTGGTCTACGCCCGCAACGGCCACGTCCACGACGTCCGGGTCGACACCGAGCAGCTGACCGTGAGCGGCCAGATCGTCGGCAGCGACCGGAAGCGGTACCTGGTGCTGGTCGAGCTGGTCGAGTCCGTCGACGGCCCGGGCCACCGCGCCACCTGCACCTGCCCGGTGGTGCGCGACTGCAAGCACGCGGCGGCGGTGATGTTCGCGGCCCGGGCGCAGCTCGCCGCCGACGCCCGGTCGGCCCGACCGGCCTGGGAGGGGCTGGTCACCCGGCTGGTCCGGGAGGTCCCGTCGGTCCCCGTCGAGCCGGTGGAGATCGGGCTCGAGCTCGCGGTCGACGTCGGCCGGGCGTACGGGGGCTTCCAGCCGCCCGCGCGGTTGCTGATGCGGCCCGTGCGCCGGGGTCAGCGGGACCGCTGGGTCTACTCGGGGGTGTCCTGGTCGGACCTGGACTACCCGTCCGACGAGCTGCCGCCGGATCTGCAGGATCTGCTCCGCCAGTTCAGGGGTGCCGCCGGGACGGCCGCGCGGTACGCCAGCCCACGGTCGGCCTGGCTCACCCTCGGTGACGTGTCGACGTCCTTCTGGGCTCTGCTCGACCAGTCGGCCCGGGTCGGTCTGAGCCTGGTGACGGAGAAGGCCGGACCGCCCGTGGTGCTGGGGGAGCGCGTCGGCGTCCGACTGGATCTGCGCCCGACCGACGACGGCGGCCTGACCGGCTCGGTGGTGCTGCCCAGCCAGGCGTGGGCCCCCGCCGAGCTGTTCGAGGACGCCGCCCCCGGCGACCCGACCTTCGGTCTGCTGGGGGATCCCGCTCACGGGGCGTACTGGTTGGCCCCGTCCGCAGTGCCGGGCGGCGCCCGCGACGTCGTGCTGGCCCGCCTGGACCGACCGCTGCCGACCGAGCTGCGGCGGTTGGTCGAGCAGCGGGGCACGCTCGACGTGCCGGCTGGTGACCGGCAGCGGTTCCTCGCCGACTTCCTGCCCGCGCTGCGCCGCGCGGTGCCGGTGTCCACCACCGACGAGAGTCTCGAGCTGCCCAGCGCCCCGGTGCCGGAGATCGTGCTCGCCGTCGGCTTCCGCCCCGAGCACCGGATCCGGTTGGACTGGTCGGTGCGCTACCGCCAGGGCGACGGCTGGCGCCACTTCGGTGTCGACGAGTCCCTGCTGGGTGCCGGGGACCTCCGCGACGGGTCCCTCGAGCGAGAGCTGCTCGCGGCCCTCGACCTCCCGTACGCCGACCTCCCGCAGCTGGCGGACCCGGACCGGCCACGGCGGCCCGCGGCGCACGCCCTGCTGGGTGGTGCGCACGCCGCGCCGTTCGTGCACGACGTGCTGCCCCGCCTGGTGGAGCAGGGCGTGGTGGTCGAGACCAGCGGCGACGTGGTCGACTACCGGCCGGCCGAGGAGGAGCCCGAGGTCACGGTGTCCACCACCGCGACCGAGACCAGCGACTGGTTCGACCTGCACGTCCAGGTCCGCGTCGACGGGGAGCTGGTGGAGTTCGAGCAGCTGTTCGTGGCGCTCAGCCAGGACGCCGAGTTCCTCGTTCTGGACACCGGGGTCTACGTGCCGCTGGACAACCCGGTGCTGGACCGGTTGCGCGACCTGATCGAGGAGGCCCGGTCGCTGCAGGACGAGGACCGGCCCCAGCAGCTGCGGCTCAGCCGGGTGCAGACCGCGCTGTGGGACGAGCTGACCCAGGTCGCGGCGGTGATGGAGCAGGCGGACGCCTGGCAGGCGACGGTGCGGGCCCTGGCCACCTCGGGCGACGCCGCCCCGGCGGAACGGACGGCGGTGGGTGGGCCCGCCACCGACGGTGCGCCGGCCCTGTCCGTCCCGGTCGCCTCCGTCCCGCCGGCGTCCGTCCCGGGCCCGGCCGTCGTCCCGGACGTGCCGGACCACCCGACCGGGCTGCGGGCCGAGCTCCGGCCGTACCAGCGCGACGGGTACCGCTGGCTGACCGGGTTGTGGCGGCACCGGCTGGGCGGCGTGCTGGCCGACGACATGGGTCTGGGCAAGACCGTGCAGACCCTGGCCATGATCGCGGCGGCCCGCGCGGAGGAGCCCACCGCGCCGCCCTTCCTGGTGGTCGCCCCGACCAGCGTGGTGACCACCTGGGCGACCGAGGCGGCCCGCTTCACGCCCGGGCTGTCGGTCCACACGGTCACCCGCTCGCAGGCCAAGCGCCGCCGACCCCTGCTCGCGGAGACCGACGGCGCCGACGTGGTGGTCACCTCGTACGCGCTGCTGCGGATCGACCAGGCGGCGTACGCGGAGCAGACCTGGAGCGGGCTGGTCCTGGACGAGGCCCAGTTCGTGAAGAACCACCGGGCCAAGACCTATCAGGCGGCCCGGCTGGTCCCGGCCCGGATGAAGCTGGCCATCACCGGCACACCGGTCGAGAACAGCCTGATGGACCTGTGGTCGATGCTCTCCCTCACCGCCCCCGGGCTGTTCCCCAGCGCGGAGCGGTTCACCGAGTACTACCTGCGGCCGATCGAGCGCGACGGCGACGGACTCCGCCTCGCCCAGCTGCGGCGTCGGATCGCCCCGCTGGTGCTCCGCCGGACCAAGGACCTGGTGGCCGGCGAGCTGCCCCCCAAGCAGGAGCAGGTGCTGGAGGTGACCCTGCAGCCCCGCCACGCCCGCGCCTACCAGACCCATCTGCAGCGCGAGCGGCAGAAGGTCCTGGGGCTGATCGACGAGCTCGACGACAACCGCTTCACGATCCTGCAGTCCCTCACCCTGCTCCGGCAGCTGGCCCTGGACCCGGTGCTGGTCGACGACCGGCACGAGGGCGTGGCCGCCAGCAAGACCGAGATGCTGACCCAGATGCTCGGCGAGGCTGTGCAGGAGGGCCACCGGGCTCTGGTCTTCAGCCAGTTCACCGGCTACCTGCGTCGGGTCCGGGACCGGTTGGCCGCCGCGGGTCTGCGCACCGCCTACCTGGACGGCAGCACCGCTGACCGGCAGTCGGTGATCGACGACTTCCGTCGGGGTGACGCGGAGGTCTTCCTGATCAGCCTGCGTGCCGGAGGTTTCGGACTGAATCTCACCGAGGCCGACTACTGCTTCGTCCTCGATCCCTGGTGGAATCCGGCCGCCGAGCAGCAGGCCGTGGACCGGGCGCACCGGATCGGGCAGACCCGCCCCGTGATGGTCTACCGGCTGGTGGCCAAGGACCCGATCGAGGAGAAGGTGATGGTGCTGAAGGAGCGGAAGAGCGCCCTCTTCCACGCCGTGCTGGGTGGTGACTCGCTGGCGTCGGCGACCTTCGGAGCCGACGAGATCCGCGAGCTGCTGGGGTTGGAGAAGGCGCCGGTCCGGTCCCCCGAGACGGTGTCCGCTTCATGACATCGGGCGTGTCCGCTTTATGTCATGGCCATTCCAGGACAAACGGGCCGTTCTCGGTCGACACCCGAACGATTGACTGGCTAACTTACTGCCGAGCCCGTGCTGAGGTGCCGATCCAGGGGGAGCGGCGCCGCCGGTCGCAGGCGGAGTACGCACCGCGTGGTGACGAGGATCGAGGGGTCCTCGTGCTCAGCAGTTCAGTACTCCCACCGGTTGGGGAACCGGTGAGTCTCGGGGAGTTGCGTCTGGGCCCGCCGCGTGAGCGGCGGGCCCGACCGATCTCTGGAGCCGCCTGGGCCGCGGCTCGATCCGTGGATCCACCCGCGGCCCGGACGTCAGCGAGGACTCAGGTCGACCTGCCTCGGCCGCACCTCACCAGGCGTAGTCCTCCGGGGCGGTCTTGTGACCGGGGAAGATCTCGTCCAGCCTGTCGAGCGTCGACTGCTCCAGCGTGAGCTCCACGGCCCGCACCGCGCCGTCCAGCTGGTCGGCGGTCCGCGGTCCGATGATGGGAGCGGTCACCGCGGGGCGGCTGAGCAGCCAGGCCAGACCCAGCTCGGCGGGCTCGGTGCCGAGGTCGGCCGCCAGGTCCTCGTACGCCTGCACCTGGTCGCGGTGGTCGGCCAGGGTCTGGGCGGAACGGCCCTCGAGCCGACGGACGCCCTCGTTCTGCTTGCGGATCACCCCGCCCAGCAGGCCACCGTGCAGCGGCGACCACGGGATGATGCCGAGGCCGTAGTGCTCGGCCGCCGGGATGACCTCGAGCTCGATCGACCGCTCCATCAGGTTGTAGAGCGACTGCTCGCTCACCAGCCCGTACGTGTGCCGACGCGCCGCCGCCTCCTGGGCCTGGGCGATGTGCCAACCGGCGAAGTTGCTGCTGCCGGCGTAGAGGATCTTGCCCTGGGTCACGGCGACGTCGATGGCCTGCCAGATCTCGTCCCAGGGGGTGGCCCGGTCGACGTGGTGGAACTGGTAGAGATCGATGTAGTCGGTCTGGAGCCGCTTCAGGCTGGCGTCCAGGGCGCGCCGGATGTTGAGCGCGGACAGCTTGCCGTTGTTCGGCCACGGATCCATGTCGCCGTAGACCTTGGTGGCCAGCACGGTGCGCTCGCGGCGACCGCCACCGGAGGCGAACCAGGAGCCCACGATCTCCTCGGTACGGCCCTTGTGGTCGGGACCGCCGTAGCCGTTGGCGGTGTCGAAGAAGTTGATGCCGACGTCGTGCGCGCTGTCCATGATCGCGTGGGAGTCGGGTTCGGTGGTCTGCGGCCCGAAGTTCATGGTGCCGAGACAGAGACGGGAGACGGTCAGGCCGGTGCGGCCGAGGTGGGTGAACTCCATACCCCTTGCCTACCACCGCGGTTGAAACGGTTCGTTACCGACCCCCGGGGGGCTCAGCCGGTGGCCTCGCGGTGCCGGGCCGCCAGCTCGAGGTAGATCCTGGCGTTGCCCACGACCTTCTCGCGCTCGGCGTCGGTGAGCTCCCGGCGGACCTTGCCCGGCACCCCCGCGACCAGGGACCCGGGCGGCACGACAGTCCCCTCCAGCACCACGGTGCCCGCGGCCACCAGCGAGCCCGCGCCGATCACGGCACCGTTGAGCACTGTCGCGTTCATCCCGATCAGGCAGTCGTCCTCGATCGTGCAGCCGTGCACCACGGCCGCGTGACCGACCGACACCCCTGCGCCGATGACGGTCGGGAAGCCGTCATCGGTGTGCACCACCACGTTGTCCTGCAGGTTGCTGCCCGGCCCCAGCACGACGGTGTCCATGTCGGCGCGGACGACCGCCCCGTAGAAGAGGCTGGCGCCGGCCTCGATGGTCGCCTGCCCGATCACGGCCGCGGTCGGAGCCAACCAGGCCTCGGGGTGGACGGTGGGAGCGGTGCCGGCGTAGGGCAGCACCAGCGGCCCGCTCACGACGGCTCGCCGGCCGAGCCGGCGTCGGCGGCCCGGAGGACGGGCGCGATGGTCCGGGTCCGGGCGGACTCGTAGCCGGCCAGGATCATGCCGAGGGCCTCGATGCCCTCCTTCTGGGTGTGCAGGGGCTTCGTCCCACCGGTCAGGACGTCGGCGAAGTGCCCGATCTCGGCCACGAAGGTGTCCACCGGCTCGTACGTGGTCGAGGTCGTCCCACCGTCGCGGAGGTGGACGTGGAGGCTGGTGCCGTCGCTGTGCAGGGTGCCCTGCTCGGCCACCACGGAGAACCGCTCGGTGATCTCCGGGGGGTCGTAGGCCCAGCTCGTCCACAGCGTGCCGATGGCCCCGTTGGCGAAGCGGACGATGACCTGGGCGGAGTCCTCACCCTCGGCGAAGGTGAGCCGGTGGGTGGACAGCATGGCCACGGCCTCGACCGGGACCGCCCCGGCCAGGTGCAGCATCAGGTACGTC
>JBMDXL010000796.1:0-3179 GCA_048594465.1 Microlunatus sp.
CGGGCTCTGGGGCTTTGTTGGGGGTCTGGGGGGGTCCGTCTGGTTGGGGCTTTGGGGTGGTCGGGGGGTGGGGGCGTGGGGGGGGGTCCGGTAGCGGGGACGGGGACGGGAGGTGGTGGACACGCGGTCGCCGTCCACCCACACACCGGCGACGTCGGCCGGTCCCCCCAGGGCGAACAGCTTGGCCAGGGCCTCGACGGCGTCCGGGGCGTGCCGCAGGACGATGTCGAGCGTGCTCTGCGGGGACGGGCGGAGCCAGACGGCGTCGAAGCGCCGACCGACCTCGAGGTCCCCGATCTGGTCGCCGAGCCCGAGCGCCAGGGCTCCGGCCCGGGTGGCCAGGTAGAGCAGGTGGGCCGGCGTCAGCGGCAGCCCGTCGGGTCCGAGGAGCTGCTGGGCGAAGTAGGCCTGCAGTCCCTCCTTGATCAGGCAGAACCCGGTGCCGGCGCCGACGTCGGATCCCAGGGCCACACCGACGCCGTGCGCGTCGTGGCGCCTGAACGGGAACAGCCCGCTGCCCAGGGCGGCGTTGCTGGTCGGGCAGTGGGCGACCCAGGACCCGGCGGCCGCCATCATCTCTAGCTCGTGGTCGGTGGGATGGACGTTGTGGGCCAGCACGGTCCGGCTGCCGACCAGACCGTGGTGGTGGTAGGTGTCGAGGTAGTGCGCCCGGTCGGGGAAGTGGGCGGCCACCTGGTCCACCTCGGCGCCGTTCTCGTTGATGTGGCTGGTCAGCCAGACGTCGTCGGCGGCGGTCAGCAGCTCGGCGCAGGCGTCCAGCATCGGCTCCGAGGCCGACAACGAGAACCGTGGGGTGACGGCGTAGCGGAGCTTCCCCCGGCCGTGCCAGCGCTCCACCAGCGCCCGACCCTCGGCCACGGCCCGGTCCGGCGTGGTCAGCAGGTCGTCGCGCAGGATGCGGTCGCTGAGCACCTGCCCGGCGGTGATCCGCAGACCGGTCCGCTCGGCCGCGGTGAACAGCTCGTCCACAGCGGTGGCGAAGTGCGAGCCGAAGACCAGGGCGGTGGTGGTGCCGGCTCCGACCAGGCAGGTCATCAGCTCCTCGGCCACCGCCTGCGCGTACGCCTGGTCGACCAGCTTGGCCTCCTCGGGCAGGGCGCACCGGTCCAGCCAGTCCAGCAGCGGCATCCCCAGCCCGCCGATGGCCCGCACCTGCGGGAAGTGCACGTGGGTGTCGACGAAGCCGGGCAGCAGCAGACCGCCGGTCAGGTCCTCGACCTCCTCGTCCGGGTGCTCGGCCCGCAACCGGGCGTACGGTCCGCGGGCGATGATCACGCCGTCCCGGACGAGCAGACCGCCGTCGGTCTCGGCCCGCAGGGTGCCGGCCGGGTCCTCGCTGCGGAACGGGTCCTGGACGACGTCGAGCACGGTGGCTCTGTACAGCGTCATGACCGCACCGCCACGGGTGCCCGCAGGGACTGCATCAAGGCGGCGGCCACCGACACCGCGATGACGGCAGGCTCCTTGCCGGCGATGGCCGGGAGCCCGATCGGGCAGGTGATGCCGTCGATCCGCTCCGCGGCATGACCGTGCTCGGCCAGGTTGGTGCGGAAGCGGGACCACTTGGCCGACGAGCCGATCAGCCCGACGTCGGCGAGCTGGCCCTCGGGCAACCGCAGCGCCGCGTCGCAGAGGGCGAAGTCCTCGGCGTGGTCGTGGGTCATGATCAGCACGTGCGCGCCGACCGGCAGCCGCTCCAGCACCGTCTCCCCCAGCAGCGTGTGGTGCACCTCCACGTCGGCGGTGCCGTCGACGATGTCGACCAGCCGGAGCGCCTCGAGCTCCTCGGCGCGGGAGTCGACCAGCAGCAGCCGGACGTCCCAGCGGGACACGATCCGGGCGATCTCGTAGCCCACGTGACCGACCCCGAAGATCGCGATGGTGGGTCGTGCCGGCAGCGGCTCGAACAGCACCGTCACCTCGCCCCCACAGCACTGCCGACCGAACTCGGTGCGCTCGTGCGGGTTCAGCCGGGTGGTCACGGTGGTGACCTCGGTCGCGGACTCGGTGATCATGGTCCGGGACCGGGCGATGGCCACCTCCTCGAGGTTGCCACCGCCGATGCTGCCCCAGGTCCGGGCTGCTCCGACGACCATCTTGGCGCCGGCGTCACGGGGCGCGTGACCGCGGACGGCGATCACGGTGACCAGCACCCCGGGCTGTCCGGACTCGCGCAGCTCCGTTGCTGCCCTCAACCAGTCCATGATCAGACGGTCCCGGTACGCGCGGCGTCCAGGGCCCAGTAGACGGCCTCCGGGGTGGCCGGGCTGGCCAGGTCCACCGACGTGCCGGGCGGGCCGAACGACGCCGCCGCCTGCCGGAGCGCCTCGCGGACGCAGAACGCCAGCATCAGCGGGGGTTCGCCGACCGCCTTGGACCCGTAGACCACCCCGGACTCGGTGGCCTTCTCGTACAGGTGGACGTGGAACGTCTCGGGCATCTCCGAGAAGGAGGGCAGCTTGTAGGTCGAGGCCGCCTGGGTGCTGAGCCGCCCGCGGTGCGGACCGTCGCCGGTGTCCCAGCGCAGCTGCTCCAGGGTCAGCCAGCCGGCGCCCTGGACGAAGCCGCCCTCGATCTGACCGACGTCGATCAGCGGTGACAGGCTGTCACCGACGTCGTGGACGATGTCGGCGCGGACCATCCGGTAGGCGCCGGTGAAACCGTCCACCTCGACCTCGGCCAGGGCCGCGCCGTAGGCGAAGTACTTGAACGGCTCCCCCTGCATCCGCTCGGCGTCCCAGTGCAGGCCCTCAGTGCGGTAGAAACCGGCGGCCCACAACGAGACCCGCTGGAAGTAGGCGGAGTGGGCGAGCTCGGCGAAGGTGATCTCACGATCATGGAAACCGATGCCGGTGACCACGCCGTCGTGGAAGCGCACGTCGGCCGGGTGGATGTCGAGCTTGCGGGCCGCGACCTCGGCCAGCCGATCGCGGATCTGGTCACACGCGTTCTTGATCGCGCCACCGTTGAGGTCCGCCCCCGAGGACGCGGCGGTGGCCGAGGTGTTGGGCACCTTGTCGGTCCGGGTGGGGGCCAGCCGGACGGCCGACAGCGGCACCCCCAGCGCGGTGGCCGCCACCTGGATCATCTTGGTGTGCAGGCCCTGGCCCATCTCGGTGCCGCCGTGGTTGATCAGCACCGAGCCGTCCTTGTAGACG
>JBMDXL010000797.1:0-2304 GCA_048594465.1 Microlunatus sp.
GTGGTGGCCCAAACCACCACCGAGGCTGACACGTCGGCTCAGGAACGGCGGCGGAAGGCCAGCCGCAGAGAACGGGCCAGGACGGAGCCGACCAGCAGCCCGAGGGCGATCGCGCCGACCAGCTCGACCACCCCGAACCCGGCCGAGCTGGACCCGGTCGGGCCGAGGGCCAGCTCGGTGACCGAGAGCAGCCCGAGGCTGCCCGGGACCAGCATCCAGAACGCGGGCAGGAACAGCACCAGCCGTGGCAGCTGGGGGCGGACCAGCTCGACCAGGGCGGCGCCGAGGCTGGCAGCCAGACCGCCGAGGAAGCCGCCGAGCTGGGCGCCGTAGAGCTGCTGACCGAGCACCTGGGCACCGAAGGCGGCCAGCAGCACCAGGACCACCCAGGGCATCAGGGACAGCCGGATGCTCTCCATCAGGCACAGCCCGGCGCTGACCAGCAGCAGACCCAGGGGTGCGACCCACCAGCCGAGGGTGTCCACCCGGATGTTGTCCAGCGCGGCCGGCGGCACCCGGAGCAGCGCGGCGGCGGCCAGGATCCCGAGGGCGAACAGCAGCAGCTGGACGATGCCGTAGCCGACCCGGGAGACGCCCGCCACCATCGCCCCCGCGGCGATCTCCGACAGCCCGGTGACCAGGATCGCGCCGGGCAGCAGGATGGCCAGCGGCGGGAGCAGGGTGCGCAGGGCCCCGTCGACCAGACCGGCCGACGCCGCGCCGAAGACCAGACAGGCCACCACCAGAGCCGCGACGCTGGGCAGCAGGGTGGCCAGGGCCTTGCTCCGGGCACTCAGCCGGGCCAGCAGCAGGACCAGACCGGAGCCGATCGCGGTCAGGGCCACGTTGGCCGCGCCGGGCTGCAGGATCAACCCGATCCCGACCGAGGCGATCACCCAGGCCAGGGCGGACAACCAGCCGGGGTAGCGCTCGGGCCGACCGCGCAGCGAGGTCAGCCGCGCCAGCGCCTGGGCCCGGTCGATCTGGCCGGCCAGCAGCTGGCCCCGGATCAGCCGCACCTCGTGCGCCTGGTCCAGCCGCAGGGAGCCGTTGACCGTCTCCACCGTGGCCGGCTCACCCGCCGCCAGAGCCAGGGTCACGCTGGTCGGCCCGGCGGCCACCTGCAGGTCCGGGTGACCCAGGTGCCGTCCGACAGCGGCCAGCTCCTCGTCGATCTCGTGCACCGGCTGCCCGGTGGCGACCATGGCCACCGCCAGGTAGGTCAGCAGCAGCCGGTCGGAGACCTGGTCGGCTCGGACGGACTGGTCGGCGGGGTCGGGCTGGTCGGGCACGGCTCCACTCTGTCAGCCCCGGCCCGGTCGTCGAACCCGCTGACGCACTCCTGCGGTACCTCACGCGGGCGATGCGCCGGCCGCGTGAGCGTACGCCGGTGTGCGTCGGCGGAGGTGTCGGCGGTTGCTGCCATCATCGGCGGGTGCCCGAGACCGCGATCGTGACGCTGCCGGTGGCGCGGGTGGCGGTCGACGTGTCCCTACCGCACCTGGACCGACCGTTCGACTACCGGGTCGGTCCGGCCGAGGACGAGGCAGCGGTGCCGGGGGCCCGGGTGCGGGTGCGTTTCGCCGGTCGGCTGCGGGACGGCTTCGTGCTGGAGCGGCTGGCCACCAGCGACAGCGACCGGGAGCTCGCCCCGCTGTCCAAGGTCACCTCCGCCGAACCCGTCGTCACCCCCGAGATCGCCCGCCTGATCCGGGCGGTGGCCGACCACTACGCCGGCTCCTTCGCCGACGTGGCGCGGCTGGCGATCCCGCCCCGGCACGCGGCCACCGAGAAGGCCGAGCCCGCCCGCCGTCCGCCGCTGCCGGACCTCGATCCCGCCGACGCCGGCGCGCTGGGGGAGTACCCGACGGGACCGGCCCTGCTCGACGCCCTCCGCCGCGGCGCCAGTCCCCGGGCGTACTGGCAGGTGGTCCCGGCCCCCCACCGCAGCGGTGCCTGGGCCGACGGTTTCGCGGCCGCCGCCCGGGCCACGGCGGACGGCGGCCGGGGCGCGGTGCTGGTGGTGCCCGACCAGCGCGACCTGGCCCGACTGCGGGCCGCCTGCGTCCGGGTGCTGGGTCGGACGGGCTTCGTCGAGCTGACCGCCGAGGCCGGTCCGGCGGCCCGCTACCGGGCCTTCCTGGCCGCGCTGCGCGGGGACGTCCGGGTGGTTATCGGCAACCGGGCGGCGGCGTACGCGCCGGTCCGCGACCTCGGGCTGGTGGCCGTCTGGGACGACGGTGACGACCTGCTGGCCGAGCAGCGCGCGCCCTACCCGCACACCCGGACGGTGCTGGCCCTCCG
>JBMDXL010000798.1:0-2020 GCA_048594465.1 Microlunatus sp.
GAGCTCAACGTCGAGGCCGAGGGCATCGAGATCGGCCCGTCGCCGATCGACGAGCAGCTGGCCGCCGACCTGGCCCTGCCGGTCGAGGACCTCAACCTGACCGTGCGGTCCTACAACTGCCTGAAGCGCGAGGGCATCCACACGGTGTCGGAGCTGGTGTCGCGCAGCGAGCAGGACCTGCTCGACATCCGCAACTTCGGCTCCAAGTCGATCGACGAGGTCAAGTTGAAGCTGCACGAGATGGGTCTGTCGCTCAAGGACTCCGCTCCGGGCTTCGACCCGCTCAGCGCGATCGGCCGCTACGACGATCTCGATGAGGAAGAGGAAGCCGACTTCACCGAGACCGAGCAGTACTGACGGTCCGCCGCACGGGCAGGTGCTCGCTCCGCTCGCGCGACCACTGACGAGTAGACGAGCTGATCATGACGAAGAAAACGGAGAACTGAGATGCCAACACCTGCCAAGGGCGCACGCCTGGGCGGCAGCCCCGCGCACGAGCGGATCATCCTGGCCAACCTGGCCACCCAGCTGTTCGAGCACGGGAAGATCCTGACCACCGAGACCAAGGCCAAGCGGCTGCGGCCGGTGGCGGAGAAGCTGATCACCAAGGCGAAGCGGGGTGACATCCACGCTCGTCGTGAGGTGCTCAAGACCGTGCGGGACAAGGGTGTGGTGCACGTCCTGTTCACCGAGATCGCCCCGACCTTCACCGACCGCCCGGGTGGCTACACCCGGATCACCAAGGTGAGCCCGCGCAAGGGCGACACCGCCCCGATGGCGCTGATCGAGCTCGTCACCGAGCCCGTGACGGCCAAGGCGTCGACCCCGGCGGCCTCCGTTGCCGCGGCGACCCCGGCGGCTGCGGCCAGCCCGGCGTCGCCGGAGAGCCCGGACAGCCCGGACAGCCCCGCCTCGCCAGCCAGCGCCGACGAGTCCCCGGCCGAGGAGCTGGTCGAGGACACCGAGGAGCGGGACGAGGCGACCTCCGACCAGGAGAAGCCGAGCGACGACACCTCCGCCGAAGAGGCCCAGGCCACCGACAAGGCCTGAGCCGGCACGCGTACGCAACGAGACGGCGTCCTCCCACCCGGGAGGGCGCCGTCTCGTCGTCTCCGGGTCGCTCGCTCGCGCGCACAGCCCCAGCACAGGCACCTCCGCCACCGGTCACAGCGCGCCTGACGAGGATCCCGGAAGGGCCGTCGGTCGGTGGCCGCCGCCGGAGAGCAGGGAGACACGTGATGACAGCCGGTGCGAGCCTCGGTGCGCCGTCCAGAACAGACGGTGTGGCCGGAGGGCCGTGGCGAGCCCGCGACGGTCGGCTGCCGCACCTCGTGCTGGGTCTGATCGTGCTGGTCGCGCTGGCGGTCCGGTGGCTGTTCGTGGACGTCCGGAGCGGGGACTACCGCAGCTTCCTCGACCCCTGGTTCACCCACCTGGCCGAGAACGGCTTCGCCGGTCTGGCCGACGAGTTCTCCAACTACAACACGCCCTACCTGGTGCTGCTGTGGCTGGCCACGAAGCTGCCCGTCAGCCAGATCGTGGCCGTCAAGCTGATCTCGGTGGTCTTCGACGGCCTGCTGGCGCTCTTCGCGTACCGGATCGTGCGGGTGCTGCGCCCGTCGTCGAGGTGGTGGCCGGTGCTGGTCACCGGACTGGTGCTGCTGCTGCCCACGGTGGTGCTGAACAGCAGCGCCTGGGGTCAGTGCGACGCCGTCTACGCGTCGCTGTGCCTGGGTAGTGTCTCCTTCCTGCTCCGCCGGCGGCCGTGGCTGGCCTGCGCGTTCTTCGGGCTGGCCTTCGCCTTCAAGCTGCAGGCGATCTTCCTGCTGCCCGTCCTGGTCGCCGTCCTGATCGTCAACCGGATGCGGGTCCGCGCCCTGGTCCTGGTGCCGCTCGCCTTCCTCGCCGCTCTGGTGCCGGCCTGGGTGGCGGGCCGCGGTCTGCTGAGCCAGCTCGCGGTCTACCCGGCCCAGATCACCGGCAGCTCGGGCGCGGTCGGACGGGGTGCGCTGGGCGACCC
>JBMDXL010000799.1:0-7272 GCA_048594465.1 Microlunatus sp.
CGACATCGAGGACGAGGTCCGGATCGTCACCACCCGGGTCGCGGAGCTGGCCGGGTCGCTGGAGCTGCCCCAGGCCCCCAGTGCCGAGCAGGAGATCCGCCGGGTGGTGACCGTCTTCCGCGAGCTCCGCGCCGGGGTGACTGCCGACGGGCGGACCGCCGTCAAGTCCCCGACCGCCACCCTGTCGGCGGCCGAGGCGATCTCGGTGATCACCAGCGGGCTGGCCCTGGCCACCCACTTCGGCGACGGCGCCCTGCGCGCCCAGGACGTGGCCGCCGGACTGGTCGGGGCCGTCGTGAAGGACCCGGTCAGCGACAAGGTGGCCTGGGTCGAGTACCTGGAGGTCGTCGCCCGCAACCGTCCCGGCTGGGCCGAGTTCTACAGCGCCTGCCGCGAGGTGACCTGAGCGTGGCCGGCTCCGGTGGGTCCGCCGACCCCGTCGAGGTGGCGGTGCTCGGCATCCGTCACCACGGTCCGGGGTCGGCCCGCTCGCTGCTGGCCGCCCTCGCCGACTTCGCGCCGGACCAGGTGCTGATCGAGGGACCGGCCGATGCGGACCCGCTGGTCGGCTGGGCGGCCTCCCCGGCCATGCAGCCACCGATCGCCATCCTGGCGTACGCGCCGCTGGAGCCCCGGCGGGCCGCCTTCTGGCCGTTCGCCACCTTCTCCCCGGAGTGGCAGGCGCTGACCTGGGCCCTGGCCCACGACGTCCCCGTCGGTTTCTGCGACCTACCCGCCGCGCACACCCTGGCGCCGGAGGCCGTCGACCCGCCCAGCCCGGACCTGTTCAGCCCCGACCTGCCCGCCGCGGGCGACCCCGACGGATCGGACCCCGTCGGCTCGGAGACCGGCGAGCCGGGGACCGGCGGCCCGGGTACTGGGGGCCAGCCCCGGCGGACGGTCCGGCGCGACCCGCTCGGCGCGCTGGCCGCCGCGGCCGGGTACGACGACGCCGAGCGCTGGTGGGACGACGTGGTCGAGTCCCGCCGGGACGCCCCGTCGCCCTTCCCGGCCCTGCTGGAGGCCATGGCCGAGCTGCGGATCGCCCTGCCGGAGACCGATCCGACCGAGGCGCTGACCGAGGCGCGCCGCGAGGCGTACATGCGCAAGACCATCCGGGCCGCCGTGAAGTCCGGTCACCGCCGGATCGCCGTGGTGTGCGGCGCCTGGCACGCCCCGGTGCTGACCTGGCCGCTGCCCCCGGCCAGCGCCGACACCGCCACCCTGCGCGGGCTGCCGAAGACCAGGATCACCACCACCTGGGTGCCGTGGACCCACCAGCGGCTGTCCGCGGCCAGCGGTTACGGCGCCGGGATCGCCTCGCCCGGCTGGTACCACCACCTGTGGAGCGCGCCCGACCAGCCGGTGGCCCGCTGGCTGACCGCCGTGGCCGGGGCGCTGCGGACCCGCGACCTCCCCGTCTCCAGCGCCGCGGTGATCGAGGCGGTGCGGCTGTCGGAGACGCTGGCGGGTCTGCGGAACCGGCCGCTGGCCGGGCTGACCGAGGTGAACGACGCCACCCTCGCCGTGCTCTGCGACGGGGACCAGACCGCGCTCCGGTTCGTCACCGACGAGCTGGTGGTCGGGCAGGCCACCGGGCACGTCGACCCCGGGGTGCCGACCGTGCCGCTGGAGGCCGACCTGCTGGCCACCTGCCGGCGGCTTCGGCTCAAGCGGGAGGCCGGCGTCAAGCTGCACGACCTGGACCTGCGCAAGCCGCTGGACCAGCAGCGGTCGGTGCTGTTCCACCGGCTCCGGGTCCTCGAGCTGGGCTGGGCGAGTCCGGCGGAGAGCGACGTGGAGAGCCGGGGGACCTTCCGCGAGACCTGGCAGTCGTCCTGGCGGCCGGAGCTGGCTCTGACGGTGATCGAGGCCGCGGTGTGGGGGACCACCGTGCTGACCGCGGCCACGGCCAAGCTGGCCGACACCACCGAGGCCGGCAGCCTGGTGCAGCTGACCGCCGCGGTCGAGCGCGCCCTCCTGGCCGAGCTGCCCGACGGCCTCGACCGGCTGCTGAGCACGCTGGCCCAGCGGGCGGCGCTGGACGCCGACGTCGTGCACCTGATGGAGGCGCTGCCCGCCCTGGCCCGCGCGCACCGGTACGGCGACGTCCGGGGCACCGACACCACCGCGCTGGCGGCCGTCGCCGACACCCTGGTGGTGCGGATCTGCGCCGGGCTGACCCCGGCGGTCACCGGCCTGGACGTCGAGTCCGCGCGCGAGATGCGCCAGCGGATGGACCGCGTCCACCACGCGATCGGCCTGCTCGGCGCCGACCGCGACCCCGGCCGGACGGAGCCCGAGGACGCGCCACCATCCCGGACGCGACGCGGCGGGGTCGACCGGAGTGAGGACTGGTTCGACGTGCTGGCCGGGCTGCTCGACCGCCCCGACGTGCCGACCGAGATCGGCGGTCGGGTGGTCCGGGTGCTGTTCGACGCCGGCCGGATCGCCGACGGCCCGCAGCGCGTCCACCGGGCGCTGTCGTACGGGACCTCGGCGGCCGACAAGGCTGCCTGGGTGGACGGCTTCTTCGCCGACGGCGCGCTGCTGCTCGTCCACGACCTCGAGCTGCGCGGTCTGGTGGACAGCTGGGTCGCCGGGCTCACCGACGCCGAGTTCACCGACGTGCTGCCCCTGGTCCGGCGGACCTTCAGCACCTTCAGCCCACCCGAGAGGCGGGTGATCGGCGAACGGCTCGCCGCCGCCCGGAGCCGTCGCGAGGCCCCGGAGGAGGCGTCCTCGTACGACCTCGTGCTCGCCGGTCCGGCCCTGGCGCTGGTGGACCGGATCCTCGGCGTCGCGGGTGGGCGATGAGCGACGACGAGACCGTCGACGAGCGGCTGACCCGCTGGCGGCTGCTGCTCGGCGAGCCGGCGGCCGCCGGGCTCGGGGTGGAGCTGGGGGACGACGAGGCGGAGATGGACGCGACCCTGGCCGCCCTCTACGAGGAGCGGCCCCGACGCCGCCCGGGCACGGCGGGGGACGACCGCGCTGCGGGTCTGGGCGCCTCGGCACCCCAGGTGGCCCGCTGGCTCGGCGACATCCGGACCTACTTCCCCACCAGCGTCGTGCAGGTGATGCAGCGCGACGCCATCGAGCGGCTCAACCTGACCGCCCTGCTGCTCGAGCCCGAGCTGCTCAGCACGGTGCAGCCCGACGTGCACCTGGTGGCCACCCTGGTCGGGCTGACGTCGGTGATGCCGGAGACCACCCGGGAGACGGCCCGCACGGTGGTCGCCCAGGTGGTGGCCGAGATCGAGCAGCGGATCCGGGAGCGGACCCGGTCGGCGGTCGGCGGGGCGGTCAACCGCGCCGCCCGCACCCGCAGGCCCCGGACCGTCGACATCGACTGGCTGGCCACCATCGGCCGCAACCTCGACCACTACCTGCCCGAGCACCGGACGGTGGTGCCGGAGCGGCTGGTCGGTCACGCGCGCAGCAGCAAGGCCCTGGCCTGCGACGTGGTGATCGCCATCGACCAGTCCTCCTCGATGGCGGAGTCGGTCGTCTACGCCTCGGTGTTCGGGGCGGTACTGGGCTCGCTGCGCACCCTGCGGACGTCCCTGGTGGCCTTCGACACCGCCGTGGTGGATCTGACCGAGCTGCTGGAGGACCCGGTCGAGGTGCTGTTCGGCTGCCAGCTGGGCGGTGGCACCGACATCAACCGGGCGGTGGCCTACTGCGCCGAGCTGGTCACCCGACCGACCGAGACGGTCTTCCTGCTCATCACCGACCTGTACGAGGGCGGCGACGGGGACGAGCTGATCCGCCGGCTGGCCGCCCTGCACCGCGCCGGAGTCCGAGTGGTGGTGCTGCTGGCGCTGTCCGACGCCGGCGCCCCGGCGTACGACCACGACCGGGCGGCGGTGCTCGCCGGGCTGGGCATCCCGGCCTTCGCCTGCACGCCCGATCTCTTCCCCGACCTGCTGGCCGTGGTCATCGGTCGAGGGGACCCGGTGGGCTGGTTGGCCGCGCGCGCGGGGTCCTGACCGGCGGGCTCGGCCTCAGGTCCAGTAGAGCAGCCGAGCGGTCGGCAGCCGCCGGGCCAGCTCGGCGGTGAACCAGGAGCGGAGGTCGGCCATCGTGGTCTTGTCGTAGACGTACTTGACCCCGCCGAACTTCGACCGCTTCCGGGTGCGACGCTCCTCGTCCATCTCGAGCTGGGTCTGCGGGTACCAGCCCAGCAGCACCTCCTTGCTGCCGGGGGTGAAGCGGTGCGTGATGATCTCGGCGGTCAGGTCCAGGTCGGCGATCCCGGCCAGGGAGGTGGCGACGTCGTCCAGCAGCTGCCCGTAGCCCTGCTGCCAGCCGACCACCGGCATCACCGGGGCGAGGGTGAGACCGACGGGGTAGCCCGCCCGGGCCATCCTCGCCAGGGCAGCGAGGCGGGCCGGCGCCCCGGCGGTGCCACCCTCGAACCGACCGGCGACGGCGGCCGCGTTGACCGAGAAGCGGACCCGGGTCCGGCGGGCGTGGTCCAGGCCGAGGAGCTCGGTCACCCCGTCGTACTTGGTGGTGAACCGCAGCGACGCCTCCCGTCCGTACGCACCGGCTCCGACCCGGCTGATGGCGGTGGCCAACGCCCCGGACAGGTGCTCCAGGCCGAGCGGATCGGTGTAGCAGGAGAGCTCGAAGGTGGTGCCCTCGTGCGCCCGCTCGGCCGAGGCGCTGGTCACCGTGCCCCGGCCGGCGTGGGTGCCGATCCCAGCCAGCACGTCGTCCAGGTTGGCGTAGAGCCGGGTGACCGGCGGCCCGGTCAACGAACCGGCCAGGTAGCAGTACTGGCAGTGCGCCGGGCAGCCACGGGCGAGGTCGATCCGCCAGTCGGCGCTCGGCGGGATCGGCTGCGGCTTCAGCGCGCTCGGCGGCGCCACCACCACGGCGAGGGTGGACTTGGCCCGGGCGTACACCTCGCGCTCGCTGCCCCCGCTGAGACCGGTCAGCCGGTTGCCCGGCAGCGCCTCGATCTCGGTCACCCCGGCCGCCTCGCAGCGCCGGACGATCTCGGCGGTGTGCGGTTGCTCGGCCGCCGCGGCGGTGATCCAGACCCGTCGGGGCAGCCAGATCCGGGAGCGGCTGGGGAGCGGGGCGGGGGTGGACGGTGGGTCGTGCGGAATCGCGGACGTCATCACCAGGGTCAACGCCGTCCGGCCGCTCCTGCTTCCGCCTGCACGCATCCGATCGGCCATCTCCTGGGAACTGCAGGGGAGAGAACATCCCTCCAGCACAGAGAGATCGCCACGTGACCCACGACATCTGGGACCGGATCCGCTACGCCCGCGACGCCGCGCTCGACGCGGAGAAGACCGAGCGCCAGCGGCTCGCCGACGCCGACAACGCCGACCTCCAGCAGGCCGCCTCGGTCCGGCTGGCCACCCGTCAGGCGGTGCGCGAGGCCCTCGACGACATCCTCGACGAGACCTCCGATCCGGACGGGACGGCCGCCTGATCAAGCGTCATGACGTGGTCATCGTCGGCGGAGGGCAGGCCGGGATCTCGCTCGCCGCCCGGCTGCGGCGTGACGGGTTCACCGACATCGCGCTGGTCGATCCCCGACGGATCCACCGCTACCGCCCGCTGCTGTCCTACGTCGGCGGCGGGCAGGCTACTCTCGCCGACCTCGAGCGCCCCCAGAGCGAGGTCGTCCCGCCCGGGGTCAGCTGGTACCTCGACGAGGTGACCACGATCGACCCGGTGGCGCGACAGGTCGAGACGGCGGGTGGTCGTCAGCTGTGCGCGGAGGACCTGGTGCTGTGCCCTGGGGTCACCCCGGACTGGGACGACGTGCCGGGCAGCCACGCGGCGGTGCACTCCGCGTACGGGTCCTCCAACTACGTCGACGAGCGGGCGCCGTACACCTGGCGGCTGGTCGACGGGCTGACCGACGGACACGCGGTCTTCGTGGTCGGCGCCGGCCCGGTGCCGTGTGCCGGGGCGGCCCTCAAGCCTCTGTTCCTGGCCGCGGATCACTGGCGGCGTCAGCGGGTGCTGGGACGGCTGACGGTGACCCTGGTCGTCCCCTGGCCCACGATCTTCGGCATCCCGGCGGTGGACCGCGAGCTCGACGCCGTCGCCGAACGGTTCGGGATCACCGTGCTCACCGGAACCCAGGTACGGCGGGTCGACACCGACGCCCGGGTGCTGCACCTGGACCAGCGCGATGCCGGCGGCGAGCAGGACACCCGGCTGCCGTACGACCTGCTGCACTTCGTGCCCCGGCACCGACCGCCCGCCTGGCTGGGCGACGTCGCGCTCGCGCGGCACGGCTCGTCCGACCGACCGAGCGAGGACGACAGCGCGCTGGACGCCCACGTGGCCGGGATGATCGAGGTCGATCCGGGATCCCTGGCCCACCGCCGGCACGCCGGACTCTGGGGACTCGGCGACGCCGCTGACGTGGCCGCCTCCCGCTCCGGTGGGGCCTTGCGCAGGCAGGTGGCGGTGGTGGCCGACAACATCGCCCGCCGTCGCGCCGGACGCCCGCTGGTTGACTACGACGGCTACTCCACCGCCCCGATCACTGTCGGTCGGGACCGGCTGGTGCTGGCCGAGTTCGACCGGGCCGGGGTGCTGACCCCGAGCGTGCCGGTGATCGACCTGGTCAAGCCGCGCCGGCTGACGTGGGCGTACGACAGGTACCTGCAGCCCTCGCTCTACTGGCACACGATCTTGAAGGGGCGCGTCTCCCGATGACCGTGTGACGCACTCCGCACGCCCGTGTCGTGACCGCAATGTTCACATCGAGACGCCGACGGGGGTGGCGTGCAAGACTCCCCGCCATGAGCGCAGCGCCGTCGGTCTCCTACTCGATCACCGTCCGTCTCGAGGTCCCGGCGGGAGGTGCGGCGGTCAGTCACCTGACGGCGGCGGTGGAGCAGGCCGGCGGTGCGGTGACCGCGCTGGACGTCACCGCGTCCGGTCACGAGCGGCTGCGGATCGACGTGACCTGCGCGGCCCGCGACACCGACCACGCCGACGAGCTGGTCGAGGCGATGCGGGCGGTGCCGGGCGTGGCCATCGGCCGGGTCAGCGACCGTACGTTCCTGATGCACCTCGGCGGCAAGATCGAGAAGAGCACCAAGCTGCCCATCCGCAACCGTGACGACCTCTCGATGATCTACACCCCGGGGGTGGCCCGGGTCTGCCTGGCGATCGCGAAGAACAAGGACGACGCGCGTCGGTTGACGATCAAGCGCAACACCGTCGCGGTGGTCACTGACGGCTCGGCTGTCTTGGGCCTTGGCAACATTGGACCGGCAGCTGCCTTGC
>JBMDXL010000008.1:0-1503 GCA_048594465.1 Microlunatus sp.
AAGGGCTACGACGGCTACATCACGTCCTACATCGGCTACGCCCCGCTGAACGACCCGCAGATCATGACGTACGTGGTGGTGAACAACCCGAAGGGAGCCGACCCGACGGGCACCCAGGTCGCCGCCCCGGTCTACCGCGACATCATGCAGTTCGCGCTGCCGCGCTACTCGGTGGAGCCGACCAAGAAGTCGGTGCTGAAGCCGAAGAAGATCGACTGGTGACCGGCTCTGGAGACGGATCCGCCGGGGACTCGGTACCGTCGGACCGTGGTCGGAGCTGACGGCAACGGAGCGCCACCGAGCCTGCGGCCCACCGGGCTGACGGGGGTCGGCTGGACCGACGTGTGCGACGTCCTCGGGCTGTCGACGGGTCCGGTCGCCGAGGCCACCGTGCCGGGTCTGCGGGTGACCGGCGTGACCGCCGACTCCCGCCTGGTGCACCCCGGCGACCTCTACGTCGCCGCGCCCGGGGCCACGGTGCACGGCGCGAGCTTCAGCGCCGAGGCGGTTGCGCGCGGTGCGGTCGCCATCCTGACCGACGCCGCGGGACTGGACCCGGCGCTGGCCGCGTCGGCGCCGGGGCCGGTGGCTGTGGTCGATCGACCTCGGGCCCTCGTCCCGGCTCTCGCCGACCGCATCTACGACCATCCGGGCCGTCGGCTGCAGCTGTTCGGGATCACCGGGACCAACGGCAAGACGACCACGGCCTATCTGCTGCAGGCGGCGTTGCGCGCCACCGGCCGGCGGGTCGGGCTGATCGGCACGATCGGCTTCCAGGTCGACGACGAGCGGCTGGAAGCCCGCCGGACCACCGTGACCACGCCGGAGGCCGCCGAGCTGCACGCGCTGCTCGCGGTGATGGCCGAGCGGGGTGCCGAAGCGGTGGTGATGGAGGTGTCGTCCCACGCCCTGACCCTCGGTCGGGTCGACGGCCTGCGCTTCGCCGTGGCCGGCTTCACCAACTTCGGCAGCGACCACCTCGACTTCCACGGCGACGTCGCGTCCTACTTCGCCGCCAAGGCGTCCCTGTTCGGCGCGGACCGGGCCGACGCCGCGGTCATCAGCCTCGACGACGACCGGGGTCCGGAACTGGTCGACCGGGCGCGACGGCAGGGTCTGGCGCCGGTGCGCACGGTCAGCCTGGACGGGTCCGCCGACTACACCGTGGGGCGACGGCAGGATGCCGTCGGGGGGCGGACCTCGGTGACCGCCCGGACGCCGACCGGCGAGGTCGCCTTCACCCTCGGGCTACCGGGCGAGTTCAACATCCGCAACGCCCTGACCGCGCTGGCCATGGCCGACCTGGTCGGCACCGATCTCGCCCGGGCGGGGTCCGGTCTGGCCGACGCGGTGGTGCCCGGCCGGATGCAACGGGTGGAGCTGGGCGACGACGCCCCGACCGTGTTCGTCGACTTCGCCCACACGCCGCAGGCCGTGACGGCGGCGGTCGGGGCGCTGACCGACACGGTCGCCGGCGAGGGTCGGGGCGTCGCCGTCCTCGGC
>JBMDXL010000080.1:0-4209 GCA_048594465.1 Microlunatus sp.
CGGGACCCGCATCTTCGGTCCGGTCGGCCGCGAGCTGCGCGAGAAGCGCTTCATGCGCATCATCTCGCTCGCCCCGGAGGTGATCTGAATGACCAAGAACAAGCTGCACGTGATCAAGGGTGACCGGGTCAAGGTCATCGCCGGCAAGGACAAGGGCCTGGTCGGCGAGATCCTCGCCGTGCACCCCGAGTCCCAGCGGGTGACCGTGTCCGGCGTGAACATCGTCAAGCGCCACCTCAAGGACACCTCGGCCCAGCCGCAGGGACGGCAGACCAAGGGCGGGATCGTCTCCTCGGAGGCTCCCATCCACGCGTCCAACGTCCAGCTGCTCGTCAAGAACAGCGACGGCGACGACGTGGTGACCCGGGTCGGCTACAACCGTGTCGAGGTGACCAAGCGTCGTCCCGACGGCTCCGAGTACAAGGGCCACCGCAGCATCCGGATCGCTCGCGCGACCGGAGAGGAGATCTGATGACCGCCGAGACCACCGAGACCCGTCCGGTGCCGCGGCTCAAGCAGCGCTACCGGGACGAGATCGCCCCGGCGCTGAACACCGAGTTCGGCTTCGCCAACGTGATGCAGATCCCCGGTCTGACCAAGATCGTGGTGAACATGGGTGTGGGCGAGGCGGCCCGCGACTCCAAGCTGATCGACGGCGCCGTCAAGGACCTGACCACCATCACCGGTCAGAAGCCGCAGGTCACCCGCTCGCGCAAGTCGATCGCGCAGTTCAAGCTGCGCGAGGGCATGCCGATCGGTGCGCACGTCACCCTCCGCGGTGATCGCATGTGGGAGTTCCTCGACCGCCTGCTGACCCTCGCGCTGCCCCGCATCCGCGACTTCCGTGGGCTCAACAGCCACCAGTTCGACGGGCTGGGCAACTACACGTTCGGTCTGAACGAGCAGGTCATGTTCCACGAGATCGATCAGGACAAGATCGACCGCAGCCGGGGCATGGACATCACCGTGGTCACCACGGCGACCAACGACGACGAGGGTCGGGCGCTGCTGAAGCACCTGGGCTTCCCGTTCAACGACAACCCGAAGCCGGCCAAGGCGAAGGCCAAGGGCCCGGCCTGGGCCGCGCGCAAGAAGTAGTCGGGAGAGAAGGACATGGCGAAGACAGCCCTCAAGGTCAAGCAGTCGCGCAAGCCGAAGTTCGGTGTGCGTGCCTACACCCGCTGCCAGAAGTGCGGCCGGCCCAAGGCGGTGTACCGCAAGTTCGGTCTCTGCCGGATCTGCCTGCGCGACATGGCGCACAAGGGCGAGCTCCCGGGCATCACCAAGTCGTCCTGGTGAGTGCGGGGTCGTCGGTCCAGTCCAAGCCGCGCTTGGGCAACCGGTCGGCCTTCGCAAGCTCCGGCCGACGGCCAGTCCCATCCACGCCCTGCGCGCGGCTCGGACCGGACCGATGACCTGGCCGGTGCAGGACAACCTGGTGACCCAGTAGCTCGAAGCCCTACAAGACTCAAACCGGTGCAGGTCCCCAGGGAAATGAATCCCCGGGGAAACCGCTCGAGAAAGAAGTAATCAAGCAATGACGATGACCGATCCGATCGCGGACATGCTGACGCGGGTGCGGAACGCCTCCCAGGCGTACCACGACACCGCGGTGATGCCGCACAGCAAGATCAAGGTGGGGATCGCCGAGATCCTGACGGCCGAGGGTTACATCGCCGGCTGGGACGTCAAGGACCCGGCCGAGGGTGAGGTCGGCAAGACGCTGTCCATCACGCTCAAGTACGGGCAGAACCGCGAGCGCTCGCTCGCCGGCATCCGGCGCATCTCGAAGCCGGGCCTGCGGGTGTACGCCAAGTCGACCAACCTGCCGAAGGTGCTCGGGGGACTGGGCATCGCGATCATCTCCACCTCGACCGGTCTGATGACCGACAAGCAGGCCCACGGCCAGAAGGTGGGCGGGGAAGTCCTCGCCTACGTCTGGTGAGGCACTAGACACCAGAGAGGAAAGAACATGTCACGCATTGGCAAGATGCCGATCGCCGTTCCGTCCGGTGTCGAGGTGACCCTCGAGGGCCAGCAGGTCTCGGTGAAGGGTCCCAAGGGCACCCTGTCGCACCGTGTCGCCGAGCCCATCACCGTGGAGCGCGCCGAGAGCGGCGAGCTGCAGGTGAGCCGGCCGGACGACGAGCGGGAGAGCAAGTCCCTGCACGGTCTGACCCGGACGCTGGTCTCCAACATGGTCACCGGCGTCACCGCCGGCTACGAGAAGAAGCTGGAGATCGTCGGCGTCGGTTACCGCGTCATCTCCAAGGGCCCGACCGAGCTCGAGTTCGCGCTGGGCTTCTCGCACCCGGTCAAGGTGAGCGCCCCCGAGGGCATCACCTTCGCCGTGGAGGCCCCCACCCGGTTCTCGGTCCAGGGGATCGACAAGCAGCAGGTCGGTGAGGTCGCGGCCAACATCCGCAAGCTGCGCAAGCCGGAGCCCTACAAGGGCAAGGGCGTGAGGTACGCGGGCGAGCACGTCCGCCGCAAGGTCGGAAAGGCTGGTAAGTGACGATGGGCGTTTCACTGTCCAAGTCGAAGCACACGGCAACCAAGACGGCCTCACGGCTGCGTCGGCAGGTCCGGGTTCGCAAGAAGGTCTCCGGTTCGCCGGAGCGGCCGCGGCTGGTGGTCTCCAAGTCGGCGAAGCACATCTTCGCCCAGGTGATCGACGACGTGGCGGGCCGTACGCTCGCCTCCGCGTCGACCATGGAGGCCGACGTCCGCACCGCCGAGGGCGACAAGAGCGCCAAGGCCAAGCAGGTGGGTGTCGAGCTGGCGAACCGGGCGAAGGCTGCCGGGGTCGAGCAGGTCGTCTTCGACCGCGCGGGTCACAAGTACCACGGTCGGATCGCGGCGCTGGCAGACGGCGCCCGCGAGGGCGGCCTCGGATTCTGACGAGAGATAGGTAGAGCGATATGAGTGGAAGCCAGCGCCGCGGTGGCGGTGCAGGTGGCGACCGTCGCGGCCAGGGCGATCGTCGTGGCCAGGGCGGCGGAGACAAGAGCCAGTACATCGAGCGCGTGGTCGCCATCAACCGGGTGGCCAAGGTCGTGAAGGGTGGTCGTCGGTTCAGCTTCACCGCGTTGGTCGTGGTGGGCGACGGCGACGGCACCGTGGGTGTCGGCTACGGCAAGGCCAAGGAGGTGCCCGCGGCGATCGCCAAGGGTGTCGAGGAGGCCAAGAAGAACTTCTTCGCCGTGCCGCGGGTGCAGGGGACCATCCCGCACCCGGTGCAGGGTGAGAAGGCGGCCGGCGTGGTCATGCTGCGTCCGGCGTCGCCGGGTACCGGTGTCATCGCCGGTGGTTCGGCGCGTGCCGTGCTGGAGTGCGCCGGCGTGCACGACGTGCTGGCCAAGTCGTTGGGATCGGCCAACGCCATCAACGTGGTGCACGCCACGGTGGAGGCGCTGCAGTCCCTCGAGCAGCCGGAGCAGGTCGCGGCCCGTCGCGGCAAGACCGTCGAGGACGTCACCCCCGCCGCCCTGCTGCGGGCCCGCAAGGAGGCGGTGCACTGATGCCTCGCTTGAAGGTCAGCCAGGTCAAGTCCGGCATCGGCAGCAAGCAGAACCAGCGCGACACGCTGCGTACCCTCGGTCTGAAGAGGATCGGGGACGTGGCGGCGCACGAGGACCGTCCCGAGATCCGGGGCATGATTTCCACGGTGTCCCACTTGGTCGCCGTCGAGGAGGTGGAGTGACATGGCGCTGAAGGTTCATCACCTCCGTCCGGCTCCGGGCGCCAAGACCGCCAAGACCCGCGTGGGTCGCGGTGAGGGCTCCAAGGGCAAGACCGCCGGTCGTGGCACGAAGGGCTCCAAGGCCCGCAACAACATCGGCGAGAACTTCGAGGGCGGGCAGATGCCCCTGCACATGCGGGTGCCCAAGCTGCGCGGCTTCAAGAACCCGTTCCGGGTCGAGTTCCAGATCGTGAACCTGGACAAGATCTCGGCGCTGTTCCCCGAGGGGGGCGCTGTCAGCGTCGCCGATCTGGTGGACAAGGGCGCGGTCCGCGGCGGCCAGCCTGTCAAGGTGCTGGGCAGCGGCGAGATCACCATCGCCGTCCAGGTGAGCGCGCACGCGTTCTCCGCCAGCGCCAAGGAGACGATCGCCGCTGCCGGTGGGTCCACCACCGAGCTGTGATCGTCTGAAGCAGCACGCACCACACGTGGAGAGAGGGCCGTCCGGGGGACCGGGCGGCCCTCTC
>JBMDXL010000800.1:0-5393 GCA_048594465.1 Microlunatus sp.
CCAGGCCCCCGGCGGGGTGAACCCGCTGGCCATCACCTACCTCAACCGGCTGTCGGACCTGCTGTTCATCCTGTCCCGGGCGGCGAACGCCACCGAGCCGACCGTCGACCGGGACGTGCTGTGGGTGCCCGGTGGCCAGCGGTCGGATTCGTCCGCTGAGGCGTCTCCGTCGTCCGACGAGCCCCGACTTGGCGAGGAGCCCGCATGACCGTCGACCCCGTGGTGGTGCCGTCGCAGGTCCCCACCCACTGGTACAACCTGGCCGCGGACCTGCCCGAGCCGACACCGCCCGCCCTGCACCCGGGGACCCGTCAGCCGCTGGGCCCGGACGACCTCGCCCCGCTCTTCCCGCTGGCGCTGATCATGCAGGAGGTGAGCACCGAGCGCTGGATCGAGATCCCCGAGCCGGTGCGGGACATCTACCGGCTCTGGCGGCCGTCGCCACTGATCCGGGCGCACCGGCTGGAGAAGGCGCTGGCCACCCCGGCCCGGATCTACTACAAGTACGAGGGCGTCAGCCCGGCCGGTTCGCACAAGCCGAACACCGCCGTGGCCCAGGCGTACTACAACGCCGCCGAGGGCATCACCAAGCTGACCACCGAGACCGGTGCCGGGCAGTGGGGCGCCTCGCTGTCGATGGCCTGCGCGCTGCTCGGGCTGCAGTGCGAGGTCTGGCAGGTCCGCGCGTCGTACGACGCCAAGCCCTACCGGCGGATGCAGATGGAGGTCTACGGCGGGGTCTGCCACCCGTCACCCTCGGACCTGACCGCGGCCGGCCGGGCGATGCTGGCCGCCGATCCCGACACCACCGGCTCACTCGGCATGGCCATCTCCGAGGCGGTCGAGGCCGCCGTGGGTGATCCGCACGCGCACTACGCGCTGGGCAGCGTGCTCAACCACGTGCTGCTGCACCAGTCGGTGATCGGGGTGGAGGCGCTGACCCAGCTGGACGAGATCGGGGAGAGCGCCGACGTCGTCTTCGGCTGCGCCGGTGGCGGGTCGAACCTGGCCGGGCTGAGCTTCCCGTTCCTCGGCCGCAACCTGCGCGAGGGCACCGGCACCGAGGTCGTCGCCTGCGAGCCGGCCGCCTGCCCGTCGCTGACCCAGGGTGAGTACCGCTACGACTTCGGTGACGTGGCTGGGCTGACCCCGCTGCTGAAGATGTACACCCTCGGCAACGACTTCGTGCCGCCCCCCATCCACGCCGGCGGTCTGCGCTACCACGGCATGGCGCCGATGGTCTCGCACGCGGTCGACCTGGGGCTGATGTCGGCCATCGCCGTCGACCAGGCCGACGCCTTCAAGGCCGGCGTGGAGTTCGCCCGGGCCGAGGGTCTGATCCCGGCGCCGGAGTCCACCCACGCCGTGGCCGGTGCGATCGCCCGCGCCCGGGCCGCCACCACCGACGAGACCATCCTGCTGGGTCTGTCCGGCAACGGCGTGCTCGACCTCCCCGCCTACCAGGAGTTCGTGTAGGCCACTCGCGTGTAGATGACTCCGCTCGCGACGACGACGTGCATGCACCGGCTACGTTCTTCCCGCTCACGTCGTGCCTCGGGTGGACCAGGTCAGAGCTTCACGATCCCTGACTCGACCTGGTGGCGGAAGTTCCAGTCGTCGCGGGTGGTGGTCTTGTACGACCAGTAGCACCAGCCGGCCGCGGCCGCGTAGCCCTCGAGCTGGGCGTCGGTGTAGCCGCGGGCCAGCTCGGCCGGCGACTCGGTCCGGTCGACCAGGGCGGCCGGGTCCATCGCCGCGCTCCACTCACCGACCAGCACGGGCTGCTTGCGCTGCAGCCAGGCGATCAGCTTGGCCCGCTTGCGCGCCTTGGCCAGGTGCTGCTCGTAGGACTTGCGGGTGTCCCACGGGTAGAAGGCCTGGTAGAAGTGGCAGTCGATCACCACCGGGAACTCCGGTCGCCCGCGGAGCGTGCCCGACAGCAGCCAGGGGACGTAGCCGTCGGAGAACACCACCCGGGTGCCGGGCACCAGCACCTCGGTCAGCCGCCGGTACGCCCGGTGGTGGAACTCCCACAGCCGCCAGATCCGCGGATCGGTCGGCTCGTTGACCAGCTCGATGCCCCACAGCGCCGGGTGCGCAGCGTAGCGGCCGGCCAGCCGAGTCAGCGCCTCCAGGCTGTCGTCGCGGTGCTGGGAGACGGTGTAGAACTCGCGCGGACCGACCCGACCGCTGTGGTCGCGGCCGTTCTGGGAGCCGTGCACCGCGTGCATGTCCAGCAGCACCTTCAACCCGTACGCCTGTGCCCAGTCCATCGCGGTGTCGAGCAGCTCGACGGCCGGCAGGTACGGGGCCGCGCCGTCCAGGGTCCAGTGACCGACCGGCAGCCGGACGAGATCGAGGCCGTGGTCGGCGATCCAGGCGAAGTCGTCCTCGGTGATGAACGTCTCGCGGTGCCGCCGGATCAGCTCGGGGCCGTCGGGCGTCTCCATCAGGGTGTGCTCGTCGACCGCCGACGTGCCGGCGAACAGCGCCGGCGTCATCCACGGTTCGACCACGAACCACCCGCCCAGGTTCACTCCCCGCAACTGGTCACCCACGATCTGCTGCACCGGGCCAGTATCGCGGTTAGCGTGGCGGGTATGACGACGCCGGTCCGGGACGAGCAGCCGCCCGCGCCCCCCGAAGAGCTGGTGCTGGGTCCGGGCGAGCGACGCGAGCTCCCCCGCTGGGTGCCCGTGGTCGCCCTGGTGGTCGGGGTGCTGGTCCTCGCCGGCGGGGCCGTCTGGCGGTTCTGGCCGCGGCCGGTCGAGCCGCTGAGTCTGGCCGACGTCCAGAACACGTACGCCGGGATGGTCCGCGCCGACGGCACCAACGACGCGTCGGTGATGACCCGGCAGACCGTCACCGAGAACCCGGTGAGCGTCAAGCCCGAGGCGTGCGCGCCGCTGGTCGAGGCGACGGTGGCGAACCGGTTCCCGGCCGCCACGCAGGACGGTGTGGGCACCTACTGGGTGGGCCGCACCAGCACCATCTCGCTGTTCACCCTCCGCTTCGACCAGACCGACCAGGCCGACGCCGAGCGGGCCCGGATCGCGACCGCCCTCGACACGTGCGCCGACCAGGAGGTCTTCGTCCGGCAGACCGAGCCGGGCAGCGTCCAGGCCTGGCGGGCCACGGTCACCCGTACGCCGGCCGGACCGACCGAGGCCGACCAGCTCGGCTACACCCTGACCGGGGCGGACGGGTTGGCCGGACCGGACGGGTTGATGGCCATCCAGCTGATGCCGTACCTCAACACCATCACCTGGCAGTACCGCTACGAGGCCGGCACCCCGGCCTACACCCCGGTGGCCGCGGACCAGCTGATGGCGAGCATGCGGACCCAGCTGGACGCCGTGGTGGCCGCACGCCCGTCGTGACGCCCGATCCGCTCAGCTCGGGAACGTCGTCACGTCGCGATCCGGAGGGTCGCTCTCAGAGCCCCGGCGGACGCGGTGGCGACGCCTCCAGCCAGCTGAGGAAGCCGGTCAGGGAGTCGGAGGCCATGGCGATCTCCCACGTCTGGCTGCGGGCGGCGCCGCCGTCCTGCTCGACCAGCTCCACCACCCGCTGCCCGGCGTAGAGGGCGACGGCTTCGACCGGGTCGGGCTCCCGACTGGTCTGCACCCGCACCTCGTTGCGCAGGAACGAGACGCGCGGACGGGTGGAGTAGGAGAAGAACCGGAACCACTCCAGCATCTCGTCGTTGTAACGCGCCATCCCGAGGACCCATCCGGCCCCCGGGGTGCCCGTCTTGAGTCGCACGCTGCACTCGAACAGCCCACCGTCACGAGCCAGCACGCGGCGGCGCAGCGGCAGGGCGGCCAGGGCCGCGGCGGCCAGGACGGCCACGACCACGACCGCCACCAGGACCGCCAGCCACCCATGCATCACGTCGACCCTCGTAGCGGTTGAGTTGCGGCGGAGTTGCCGGACGGACTAGCGCAGCTTCTCGGCGGCCCTGACCTGAGCGCTCGCCAGCGCGTAGTGCTGGCGGGTGTCCACGTCGTCCTCACCGGCGTCGAGTCGCGACTGGGCGGCGGCCAGCTCCTTCTCCGCGTCGCGCAGACTGATCTCGTCGGCCAGCATCGCGTACTCGCTGAGGATGGACACCCGACCGTGGGCGACGGAGATGAAGCCACCGTCGACAGCGACCACCTCACGGTTGCTGCCCTCGGCGAAGATCTCCACCGCACCGGGCACCAGGACGGCCAGCACCGGCTCGTGGCCGGGCAGGATGCCGATGTCGCCCTCGACCGTCTTCGCGATGATGTTCGTCGCCTTGCCCGACCAGACCACGCGGGTGGCCGAGACGACCTCGACCTGCATGGGATCAGCCACGTCGCCTCCTGACCTTCGTCGTGCTGGTGATCATGGTCAGCTGCTCTTCTGCAGCTCGGACCAACGCTTCTCGACGTCCTCCATGCTGCCCACGTTGAAGAACGCCTGCTCGGCGATGTGGTCGACCTTGCCGGACACGATCATCTGGAACGACTCGATCGTCTCGCTCAGCGGGACCGTCGAACCCGGGATGTTGGTGAACTTCTCCGCCATGTAGGTGTTCTGGGAGAGGAACTGCTGGATCCGCCGGGCCCGGTTGACCATGATCTTGTCCTCTTCGGACAGCTCGTCGACACCGAGGATGGCGATGATGTCCTGGAGCTCCTTGTTGCGCTGCAGGATCTGCTTCACCTCGACGGCCACGTCGTAGTGGGCCTGGCCGATGAACTGGGCGTCCAGGATCCGCGAGGTCGAGGCCAGCGGGTCCACGGCCGGGTAGAGACCACGCGAGGCGATCTCGCGGGACAGCTCGGTGGTGGCGTCCAGGTGGGCGAACGTCGTCGCCGGAGCCGGGTCGGTGTAGTCGTCGGCGGGCACGTAGATCGCCTGCATCGAGGTGATGGAGTGACCGCGGGTGGAGGTGATCCGCTCCTGCAGCTGACCCATCTCGTCGGCCAGGTTGGGCTGGTAGCCCACGGCCGAGGGCATCCGGCCCAGCAGGGTCGACACCTCCGAGCCGGCCTGGGTGAAGCGGAAGATGTTGTCGACGAAGAGCAGCACGTCCTGGTTCTGCACGTCGCGGAAGTACTCCGCCATGGTCAGCGCGGACAGCGCGACCCGCAGCCGGGTGCCGGGCGGCTCGTCCATCTGACCGAAGACGAGGGCGGTGTCCTTGAAGACGCCGGCCTCCTCCATCTCGTTGATCAGGTCGTTGCCCTCACGGGTGCGCTCCCCCACCCCGGCGAACACCGAGGTGCCACCGAAGTTGTGGGCGATGCGGTAGATCATCTCCTGGATCAGCACCGTCTTGCCCACGCCCGCGCCACCGAACAGACCGATCTTGCCGCCGGTCACGTACGGGGTCAGCAGGTCGAGCACCTTGATGCCGGTCT
>JBMDXL010000801.1:0-6173 GCA_048594465.1 Microlunatus sp.
GGTAGTTCACGGTGACCACCACCACGTCCCCGGAGGCGGCCAGCGCCGTCCCGTCGTAGAGGGCACCGCTCCCGCTGGTGTACGCCCCGCCGTGGATCCAGACCAGGACCGGCCGCAGCGGACCGGGGGCGGCCGGGGCGACCACGTTCAGGTAGAGGCAGTCCTCGCTCGGCGTGCCCAACCGGCGGGTCTCGGCGGTGACCGCCGTCAGCTGCGGCGCCGCGCCACCCACGGCGGTGGCTGGACGGACGCCCCGCCACGGCCGGACGGGGGCGGGGGCGGTGAACCGCAGCCGGCCGACGGGCGGTTCGGCGTACGGCACCCCGAGCCAGACGTCGACGGCACCTCGGGCCGTTCCCGCCAGGGTGCCGGACGCGATCTCCACGACGCGGTCGGTGCTCACCCGGCCATCCTGCCCGCTCGGGGGGAGTGGCGGCGGGCGGCAGACGACGACCTCCGAGCGGACGCGGCCCCTCAGCCGCCCGACCGGGCCGTCTGCCGGGCCTCGACCAGGCGGCGGACCGCCTCGGCGACCGAGGTGGTGGCGGTGTCGACGACCACCCGGGGTCGGGTCCAGGGCTCGTAGTCCCGGCCGACGACCTCGGCCCAGATCGGTTTGACCAGCCCGGGGACGTCGGTGGGCCGGCCCTCGACCCGGCGGCGGTGCTCGACGACATCGGAGCAGACCACCTCGACCTGGACCAGCCCGGCACCGGCGTCGGCCGCCGTCGCCGGCCAGGCGTCCCGGGTCACCGCCAGCGGGTTGACGCACTCCACGATCGCGTCCAGCCCCAGCCGGAGCTGCTCGTCGGCGAGGGCGTGCGCCACGGCGTAGCCGACCGGACCGACCGGGTGGTCCAGCGAGGTCCAGTCCACGACCGCCTGCTCGACGCGGTCCACCCGCACGTACGGGGTGGACGTCGCCCGGGCCAGCGCCGTGGCCACTGTCGACTTGCCGCTGCCCGGCAGACCGCCGATCACCACCAGCACCGGACGCACGCCGGGCTCAGAACAGCCGGGTGGTCGGGTCGTCGGTGCCGCGCAGCACGTCGTAGTCGACCGTGACGCACGCGATGCCGCGGTCGCCGGCCAGCACCCGGGCCTGGGGCTTGATCTGCTGCGCGGCGAACAGCCCGCGGACCGTGCCGAGCAGCGGATCCCGGTTCAGCAGCTCCAGGTAGCGGGTCAGCTGCTCCACCCCGTCGATCTCGCCCCGTCGCTTGATCTCGACGGCGACGTACGCGCCGTCGGCGTCGCGGCAGAGCAGGTCCACCGGGCCGATCGCGGTCGGGTACTCCCGCCGGACCAGCGTCCAGCCCGCACCCAGCGTCTCCGGGTGGGCGGCCAGCAGCACCTGCAGGTGGGCCTCGACCCCGTCCTTCTGCAGTCCGGGATCGATGCCCAGGTCGTGCTGGGAGTCGTGCAGCACCTCGGCCAGCGAGATCAGCAGGGTGTCGCCGTCGCGGCCCTTGACCTCCCAGACCTCGGTGAGCGGTTCGCCGGTCAGTCCCGCCTCGGCCGGGTCGGTGGGCGCCACCACCGCCTCGGCGGGCCGCACCGTCACCGTGCACGGCGGACTCATCCAGTTCAGCGGCTTGTACGCCCGGTCGTCGGCGTGGATGGAGACCGACCCGTCGGCCTTGACCAGGATCAACCGGGTGGCCATCGGCAGGTGGGCGGTCAGCCGACCCGCGTAGTCGACCTGGCACCGGGCGATCAGCAAACGCACCGGGTCAACCTACCGGTCTCCGGCGGGCGGGTCCCGACCTCGGCACGGAAGGGCCGGTCGGCCTCGTCGCTCTGCGAGACTTCTCCGGTGGCCCGACGTCCGAGCAAGCACCTGCGACCGCCGCGTCCGCTGAGCTCGGGGCACGCCCGGGCGGAGCAGCGGAGCGACGGTCGGTGGGTCGTCCGCAGCATCGCCGGCGCGGCCGCCACCAAGGAGTACCGCTGCCCCGGATGCTCCCGGACGATCCCGCCCGGCACCCCGCACGTGGTGGTCTGGCCCGCCGAACCCACGTCGTGGCAGGTGGACTCCCCCGTCACCGAGCGGCGGCACTGGCACACCGGCTGCTGGAGCCGGCGGCCGTGAGGAGGCACCCATGAAGCCGCGCGTCGTCGTCGACCGGGACGCTCTGCACTGGACCGAGCAGGGCGACACCGGTCCCCGCGTGCTGCTGCTGCACGGGCTGTTCGGGCAGGGCAAGAACTGGAGCTCGATCGCCAAGGTGCTGTCCGAGCAGGCTCGGGTGATCATGCTGGACCTGCCCAACCACGGCCAGTCCGGCTGGACCGAGACGGTCACCTACGGCGAGATGGCGGTCGCCATCGCCGACGTGCTGTCGGCCGCCGACGACGACCCGCTGACCGTGGTCGGTCACTCGATGGGCGGCAAGGTGGCGATGGCCATGGCGCTGCTGCAGCCCCGGTTGGTCGAGCGGTTGGTGGTCGCCGACATCGCCCCGGTCCGCTACGAGCGGTTGACCGGGTTCGCCGACTACGTCCGGGGCATGCAGGGCATCGACCTGGACCGGCTGGAGACCCGCGCCGAGGCGGAGGCGCAGCTGGCGCCGTACGTTCCCGACGCGGTGGTGCGCTCCTTCTTGCTGCAGAACCTGCGGCGCGACCCCGCCAACCCCAGCGGCTGGCGGTGGCAGATGAACCTCGGTGTCCTCGGCGCCGAGCTGGCGGCCCTGGGTGAGTGGCCGGACCTGCACACGGCGCCCTACCCGGGCCCGGTGCTCTGGGTGGCCGGCGGAGAGTCCGACTACATCACGCCGGCGTACGCCCCGGCGATGCGTGCCCTCTTCCCGCGGACCACCACCGTCACGATCAAGAACGCCGGTCACTGGGTGCACAGCGAGCAGCCGGAGATCTTCCTGTCGGCGCTGCACCGCTTCCTCGGTCTGGAACGGCCCGTCTGACTCCCACCCGGGCCGCCGCTGGACGGCGGCTGCATCCGCGATCAGGATCGAGCCGGAACCTGCAGGAGTCGTCGAGCGAGACACCGCCCGGCGTCGACCCGCACGAGCAGCGTCGAGCTAGGAGAAGAGTGTGACCGAGCTGATCACCATCGTCGCCACGGTGCTGACCCTGCCGCTGGAGACGGTCCGGCCGACCCGGGGCAACGGGTTCGCCGCGTCGATCATCGGCGCCGCCATGGCCATCGGTCTGCTGATCATCGTGGCCATGTTCGCCACCACCAAGCCGAAGAACCGGCGGCGGCCGCCGCGCCCCTGACGTCGGTGTCCTGATCGTCGGGGCGACCGGAGATCAGCCCTTGACGAGGGTGACCTCGAGGATCTCGGACGGGTTGTTCGGACGGCCGCCACCGGCCGGGTTGGTCCCGTCCTGACCCTCCGCCGCCATCCGCTCGAGGATGCCGATGCCGGAGGGGTCGACCTCGCCGAAGATGGTGTAGTCCGGCTTGCTGTCCAGGGCGGTCGAGTCGCGGTACACCAGGAAGAACTGGGAGCCGTTGGTGTTGGCACCCGCGTTCGCCATCGCGATCACGCCCTTGGTGTAGGACTCGCTGCCGTCGAGCTCGTCGGCGAAGGTGTAGCCGGGACCGCCGCTGCCCGTCCCGGTCGGGTCGCCGCACTGGAACAGGAAGACACCGGAGTCCACCAGCCGGTGGCAGCGGGTCTGGTCGAAGTAGCCTTGGCCGGCCAGCGACTCGAAGGAGTGCACGGTGCACGGGGCCCGGACCGGGTCCAGCGTGATCCGGACGGTGCCCTCGGTCATCTTCAGGTCGTAGCTGATGGTCCCGCTGGTCGCCACCCCGGTCGGGCTGGGCGGCCGCACCGACGTCGCCGCGTCGCCGCTCGGTTCGTACTCGCACTGCTCGTTCCCAGTCGTGGACGGGGTGGCGGCGGCCGAGGACGGAGCCGACGAGGTGCCCGAGGCCGACGAGGCTCCCGGGGCCGCCGAGGCGGAGTCGCCGGCGGGAGTCGCCGGCCGGAGCGGGTCGTTGGCCGGGATCGTGCCGCAGGCGGCCAGACCCAGCAGCACCACGATGGTCACCAGCAGCCCGCGACGTCCGCCCACGTCCTCACCCTGCCCCACGGGAGCACCGGGTCCGGTGAGGCCACGCCGGGGTGGGCCGACTCAGCCGTCTGCGCGCGCCTCCAGGCCGCCGATGACCGCGATCAGGTCCTCCGCTCCCCGGCCCTGGGCGACCGCCTCGGCGAACAACCGGTGGCAGACCTCCGCCAGCGGGGCCGCGGCACCGGCCCGCTGGGCCGCCGTGGTGATCAGCGCAGTGTTCTTGGCCACGTCGGTGACGGCCGCCTGCGCGCTCAGGTCGCCGGTCACCAGCTTCGCCAGCTTGGTGGCCAGCACGGGTGAGGCGAGGGTGCCGCCCAGCAGCACCTCGCTCAGCACCTGCCGGTCGATCCCCAGCCGGTCCCCCAGGTGCACCGCCTCGGCCAGCCCGGTCAGCATGGTGATCATGTACGAGTTCACCGTCAGCTTGGTCAGCAGGGCGGACGGCGCCGTCCCGCAGCGCACGGACCGGCTGACCAGCGGGGCGAGCAGCTGCTCGGTCCGGGCGAGCGCCGCCGGGTCGTCGCCGGCCAGCATGGCCACGAGGGCTCCCGCCTCGGCGGCGGCCCGCGAGCCGGAGACCGGTGCCTCCACGTAGCAGCCCCCCGCGGCCCGCACCGCCTCCTGCAGCGCGACCGAGGACGCCGGCGGGTAGGTGCCCATGGCGATCACCAGCCGCTCCCGGACCAGGTCCGGGAACCCCGGTCCGCCCAGGTCGAGCACGTCGGCCACCGCGACCTCGTCGGCCAGCATGACCACGAGCGTCGCGCAGGCGGCCGCGACCTCGGCCACGGTGGCGACCGCCCGCGCGCCCGCCGTCACCACCGGGTCGCAGCGGCCCGGGGTCCGGTTCCAGACCACCAGCTCCACCCCAGCCTCGGCGAGACGGAGCGCCATCGGCTGACCCATCACGCCGAGTCCGAGAAAGCCCACCCGCGCACGTCCGTCCGTCGTCATGGCGGTGACCGTAGCCGTGGGGCGGCGGATGCGGGAACGTCCAGTTGGCGGTCGGTGGCACGGTCCGGGCCACTAGGGTGTGCCCCGTGGTGGTCCTCTCTCGCATCTACACCCGCACCGGCGACGGTGGTCAGACCCGGCTGGTCGACATGTCGCTCACCGACAAGACCGACCTGCGCGTGGCCGCGTACGGCGACGTGGACGAGGCCAACTCCCAGCTCGGGGTGCTGCTCTCGACGACCGAGCTGCCGGAGCCGATGGTCAGTCTGCTCGGTCGGATCCAGAACGAGCTGTTCGACCTCGGCGCCGATCTCGGCAACCCGCTGCAGGAGTCGTACGCGCACGAGCCGCTGCGCATCACGGCCGCGTACGTGGACCGGCTGGAGGAGGCCTGCGACGCGTTCGGCGACCCGCTGCCCGCGCTGCGCTCGTTCGTCCTCCCCGGTGGCACCGCCGCGGCGGCCCACCTGCACGTAGCCCGGACCATCGTCCGCCGGGCCGAGCGGACCGCCTGGGCGGCCGTGCAGCAGGTCGGCACCGAGGCGCCCGGCGGGGTGAACCCGCTGGCGATCACGTACCTGAACCGGTTGTCGGACCTGCTGTTCATCCTCTCCCGCGCCGCGAACGCCACCGACCCGTCGATCGACCGGGACGTGCTCTGGGTGCCGGGCGGCAAGCGCACCACCGAGGACCCGGCCGACCGGTCGCCTTCCGTCGAGCAGTCCCCTTCTGCGGAGCAGGACCCGGCAGCAGAGGAGTCGGCATGAGCGCCGAACCCGTGGTGGTCCCGTCCGAGGTCCCCACCCACTGGTACAACCTGGCCGCCGACCTGCCCGAGCCCACGCCGCCGGCCCTGCACCCGGGGACGCGGGAGCCGCTCGGACCCGAGGACCTGGCCCCGCTGTTCCCGATGGCGCTGATCATGCAGGAGGTCAGCACCGAGCGCTGGGTGGAGATCCCCGCACCGGTGCGGGACATCTACCGGCTCTGGCGGCCGTCGCCGCTGGTCCGGGCGCACCGGCTGGAGAAGGCGCTGGCCACCGGGCACCCACAGCACGTCCCGGTCGACGGTCGGCTCGGTGGCGTTCGCCGCCCGGGACAGGATGAACAGCAGGTCCGACAGCCGGTTGAGGTAGGTGATGGCCAGCGGGTTCACCCCGCCGGGGGCCTGG
>JBMDXL010000802.1:0-1600 GCA_048594465.1 Microlunatus sp.
CCGAAGACCAACCCGTTCTACCGCAAGGGTGGCAACGCGCGGTACGTCTGGACGTACGGGCACCGCAACGTCCAGGGACTGGCGTTCCGCGCGAGCGACAACTTCATGTACACCGCCGAGCACGGGCCGTCCCGGGACGACGAGGTGAACCGCATCCTCAAGGGTCGGAACTACGGCTGGTCCCCCACCGGCACGACCTACAACGAGAACCACCCGATGACCGACAAGACGCGTTTCCCCAAGGCGTACAGCGCGAAGTGGAGCTCCGGCAAGCCCACCGTCGCCACCAGCGGCGCCACGTTCCTGTCGGGCAGCCGGTGGCAGTCCTGGAACGGGAAGCTGCTGGTGGCCAAGCTCAAGGGCAAGGGCGTGATGGTGTTCCACGTCTCGGCCTCGGGCAAGACCACCCTGTCGCAGACCATCCTGACCGGGTACGGACGGATCCGCACGGTCCAGCAGGGACCTGACGGGTCGCTCTACGTCACCACCTCGAACGGGTCGGGCGACGCCATCTACAAGGTGACCCCGCGCTGACCCTCAGGCGTCGGCGGCGGTGAGGGCGACCGCCTCGTCGAGCGGCTCCTCGACCAGGTGGCTGTCGATCCGGGCCAGGTGGTCGCGTCCGACGAACAGGACCGCGGCCGCGACCAGCAGCCCGGCGCAGCCGATCCAGTACGGCGCCCCGTTGCCCAGCACGCCGGCGATCACGCCGGCCAGGGCCGGGGCGACGGCGCCGCCGACGAACCGGACACCGGAGTAGGTGGAGGAGGCGACGGTCCGGGGCAGATCCGTGGCCTCCATCACCGACTCGGTCAGCACCGTGTTCATCACCCCGAGGAACAGACCGGCGACCACGATGCCGACGACCAGGACGGTGAGGTTCGCGACCTCGACGGCCAGCACGGCCATCACCACGGCCAGGGCGCCCAGCATCGCGTACAGGGTGCGACGGCGACCGAACCGCCGGGTCAGCAGCGGGGCGACGAACACCGAGGTGAGCGCCAGGGCGATGCCCCAGCCGCAGAAGATCAGTCCCAGCTCGTGCGCGCCGAACCGATCGACGCCGGCGGCGCGGGCGGCGGCCTCGAGCGGGAACGGGCTCCAGGCCAGCAGGCTGAAGAAGCCGAAGTTGTAGAAGAGCGCGGCCAGGCCCAGGGTGAGCAGGGCGGGGTGGCGCAGAGCCCGGAAGGTCGCGGTCAGGGCCACCGGCTCGGGGCGGCCGGTCGCCTTGCCCAGCAGGATGAGCAGGGCGATCAGCGCGATCGCCATCAGCACGGCGGTGCCGAAGAACGGCCCCCGCCAGGAGATGCTGCCCAGAGCCCCACCGACCAGCGGACCGACGGCGATCCCGAGGCCGAGGGCCGCCTCGTACAAGATCACGGCGTTGTTGGCGCCGCCGCTGGCCGCGCCGACGATGGTGGCCAGGGCGGTGGAGATGAACAGCGCGTTGCCCAGTCCCCAGCCGGCCCGGAACCCGATGATCATGCCCACCGAGTCCGACGCCCCGGCCAGGGCGGCGAAGACGACGATCAGGCCGAGCCCGATCAGCAGCGTCTTCTTGGCGCCGATCCGGCTGGAGACGTAGCTGGTGAAGAACATC
>JBMDXL010000803.1:0-2806 GCA_048594465.1 Microlunatus sp.
GCCTACCCGGACCAGGCGGTGGAGATGGCCGGGCGCGCCGCCGAGATCGCGGCGCACAACTTCCGGCAGCGGCCGGAGGACCTGCGGCTGCTCGACCTGCGTCGGCACGCCGACCCGCAGTGGCACCAGCACCCGCGGATGCTCGGCTACGCCGCGTACACCGACATGTTCGCCGGCGACCTCCGCGGGATGCGGGACAAGATCGACTACCTGTCCGAGCTCGGGGTCACCTACCTGCACCTGATGCCGCTGCTGAAGCCACGGCCGGGGGCCAACGACGGCGGCTACGCGGTGATGGACTACCGGGCCGTGCGCGAGGACCTGGGCACCGTCGACGACCTGCGCGACCTGGCCACCGACCTCCGCCGGTCCGGCATCTCCCTGACCGTCGACCTGGTCCTCAACCACGTGGCCACCGAGCACGCTTGGGCCCGGGCCGCGGCCGGTGGCGACTCGTTCTACCGCGACTACTTCTTCATGTTCGCCGACCGCGACATCCCCGACGCCTACGAGCGCACCCTGCCCGAGGTGTTCCCGGACTTCGCGCCGGGCAACTTCACCTTCGACGACGAGTCGCAGTCGTGGGTGTGGACCACCTTCAACACCTGGCAGTGGGACCTCAACTGGCGCAACCCGGAGGTCTTCTTCGAGTTCGCCGACATCATCTGCTGGCTGGCCAACCTCGGCGTGGAGTGCGTCCGGCTCGACGCCATCGCCTTCATCTTCAAGCGGCTCGGCACCAACTGCCAGAACCAGCCCGAGGTGCACGCGATCACCCAGGCGCTGCGTGCGGTGGCCCGGATCGCCGCACCGGCGCTGATCTTCAAGGCCGAGGCGATCGTCGGCCCGACGGACCTGCCGCCCTACCTCGGGGTGGGCAAGCACGCCGGCCGGGTCAGCGACCTGGCGTACCAGAACTCCTTGATGGTGCAGATCTGGTCGGCTCTGGCCGCCAAGGACACCCGCCTGTTCTGTGCGGCGATGAACCGGTTCCCGGCCAAGCCGCCGACCACCGTATGGGGCACCTACCTGCGCTGCCACGACGACATCGGCTGGGCCATCGACGACGGCGACGCCGCCTCGGTCGGTCTGAACGGCTTCGAGCACCGGCGCTTCCTGGCCGACTTCTACGCCGGCACCTACCCGATGAGCGACAGCCGCGGTCTGGTGTTCCAGGAGAACCTGCAGACCGGGGACCGACGGATCAGCGGCAGCGCGGCGTCGCTGATCGGGATCGAGGCCGCCCTGGCCAGCGGCGACGAGACGCATCTCGACCTGGCCATCCGGCGGCTGCTGCTGGCGTACCAGATCGTGCTCGGGTTCGGCGGTCTTCCGCTGCTCTACATGGGTGACGAGCTCGCCCAGCGCAACTTCTACGACTTCGTCGACGACCCGGCCCACGCCGACGACAACCGGTGGGTGCACCGGCCGCCGATGGACTGGGAGGCCGCCGAGCGACGGCACGTCGACGGCACCCTCGAGCACCGGGTCTGGCACGGGCTCCGGCACGCGGTGTCGGTCCGTTCCGGGCTGCCCAGCATGGACGCGTCGGTGGAGTCGGAGGTGATGGACCCAGTCAACCCGGGCGTCCTGGTGCTGCAGCGCCGCGCCTCCACCCAGACCATGGTCGGGCTCTACAACATGACCCCCGAGGTGCAGAAGCTGCCGCGGTGGGTGGTGGCGCTGGGCAACTGGTGCCGCGACGCCCTGACCGACGAGACGCCGCTGGACGACGGCGAGATCGTGCTGCAGCCCTACCAGACCCGCTGGTTGGTCCAGTCGGTGTGACCGCTGACCGCGGGCCGGGGGAGTCGGAGCGGGCGACGGCTGTCGTCCGGGACGTACTGGCTGCGTTGGAGCTGGACTGGAGCGAGACCGCGCCGGGTCTGTTCAGCGTCACCCTGCCGGGCACCCGGAAGCTGACCACGGAGTGTGCGCTGCAGATCGGCCGGCACGGTCTGTCCTTGCGCGCCTTCGTCGCCCGCAACCCCGACGACGACCACGAGCGGGTCTACCGGTGGCTGCTGCAGAAGAATCTCTCCCTGTACGGCGTCGGGTTCGCCGTGGACGCTCTCGGCGACATCTACCTGAGTGGCCGGGTGTCACTCGCGGCGGCGTCGGCGGAGGAGGTCGACCGGCTGCTCGGCACGGTCGCCCAGACCGCCGACGACAGCTTCAACACCATCCTCGAGCTTGGCTTCGCCGACAGCATCCGGCGGGAGTGGGCCTGGCGCCGCTCCCGGGGGGAGTCGACGGCCAACCTGGCCGCGTTCACCCACCTCGATCCCGGGCCCACCCCGGACTGAGCGCACGGCGCGGTCCGAGTCCACCCAGCGGGCGGGCCGACACCTGTCGGCAACGTGGCTTCACTACAGTTCCGGTCATGTCGAAGACGTTGATCCTGCTCCGCCACGGCGAGAGCGAATGGAACGCGAAGAACCTGTTCACCGGCTGGGTGGACGTCGACCTCAACGCGAAGGGGGAGGCCGAGGCGAAGCGCGGCGGTGAGCTGCTGGTCGAGAACGACCTGCTGCCCGACGTGCTGCACACGTCGCTGCTGAAGCGGGCAATCCGCACCTCCCAGATCGCCCTCCAGGTCGCCGACCGGCACTGGATCCCCACCAAGCGGCACTGGCGCCTGAACGAGCGCCACTACGGTGCGCTGCAGGGCAAGGACAAGGCGGCCACGCTGGCGGAGTACGGCGAGGAACAGTTCATGACCTGGCGCCGGTCCTACGACACCCCGCCGCCGCCGATCGACAACGACGACGAGTTCGCCAACTTCCACGACCCCCGGTACGCGGCG
>JBMDXL010000804.1:0-2920 GCA_048594465.1 Microlunatus sp.
AGGCCCGGTGGTTGCAGCTGCACCGATCGCGGGAATGCAGCGGCTGCCGAGGGTGCGGCCTCGTGCTGAAGGTTCAGGAACGGCTACGTGCGCGGACGGCACGGGTCAGTGGAACACCGGGACGATCAGGTAGATGCCGAAGAGCACGACCAGCCCGGCCAGACCGAGCAGACCGTAGCCGGCGGAGCGGATCCCGACCGAGCTGCGGGCGGCGACCGCGCCCCGCCCCGACCGCTGCGCCTGGTTGGCGGCGACCGTGGCCTGGGACACCAACCGGATACCGGCGGACAGCAGCACAGTGAAGACCAGGGTGGCGGCGATGGCGACCACCGCGACGATGCCGAGAGCGGCCCAGTCGATCTTCATCAGGCGACGCTCTTCTGCTTCTTGCGCTTGTGCTTGCTCTTCGCCCCGGCCAGCCGCGGGTCGTCGGGGTAGGTCTGGGGCGCGGCGGAGGCGAGGACCATCACCTCGGCGCTGTCGGTCACGTTGCGGTGGGTGATCTGGTTGCGGCGCGAGATCAGCCAGATCACGGTGCAGGCGACGGCCAGCAGCACCAGCAGCGCGACCACACCGGCCACGCCGTGGCCGGACAGCAGGGCGGCGAGTCCGCCGACCAGCGCGGCACCCGGCAGGGTCAGCAGCCAGGCGACGCCCATCCGGCGGGCGACGCTCCACCGGACCTCGGCGCCGCGGCGACCCAGACCGGAGCCGACGATGCTGCCGGTGGCCACGTGGGTGGTGGACAGACCGAAGCCGAGGTGGGCCGAGGCCAGGATGGTCGCCGTGGTGGCGGAGCCGGAGGCGGCCCCCTGCGGCGTCTCGATCTCCACGATGCCCTTGCCCATGGTGCGCATGATGCGCCAGCCGCCGGAGTAGGTGCCCAACCCGATGGCCAGACCGGCGGCGAGCACGACCCACCAGTGCGGGCCGGTGCCCGAGGCCTGGAAGCCGGACACGATCAGCACCAGGGTGATCACGCCCATCGTCTTCTGGCCGTCGGACGTGCCGTGCGCGAGGGCGACCAACGAGGCGGTGAACGCCTGCCCGTACTTGAAGCCGGTCTCGCTGTAGGTGCTCGGGGTCCGACGGGTGATCCGGTACGCCAGCGCGGTGGCCGCGGCGGCGGCCAGCCCGGCCACCGTCGGAGCGACCAGGGCGGGCAGCAGCACCTTCGACACGACGACCGAGTAGTTCACGCTGGCCAGCCCGGCACCGACGATGACGGAGCCGATCAGACCGCCGAAGAGGGCGTGGGACGAGCTGGACGGCAGCCCGAGCAGCCAGGTCAGCAGGTTCCACACGATGGCCCCGACCAGTCCGGCCAGCACGATCGGCGCGGTGACGAGCTTGTCGTCGAAGAAGCCGCCGGAGATCGTCTTGGCCACCTCGGTGGACAGGCAGGCGCCGACCACGTTGAGCACGGCGGCGATGATCACGGCGGTGCGCGGCGACAGGGCGCCGGTCGCGATCGGACCGGCCATCGCGTTGGCACTGTCGTGGAACCCGTTGGTGAAGTCGAAGATCAACGCGACGACGATGACGGCGATCACCACGAACAGCAGGCTCACGTGTGTCCCATCTCGGAACGTCGGGGGAGAGCGGTGCCGGTGAACACCGCGCTACGACTCGACGGCTGTACGCCGAACGTGGTCTGAACAATAGGTCACTGCCTGCCGGAGTGCACGCCTCGCCGTACCAGTGCTCGAGTGGTGTGGGCGGCCGCCGCTCGGATCCGACGTAAACCTCGAGGCGGCGGCGCCGGGCGCGTGCGTCCGGGATCCGACTTGGGCATGTCCGCCCGTTGCCGCTACCATTGGCGGTCGTTGCCACGGTGCTGGTCGTCTTGTGCAACGGGCACCCGTAGCTCAACGGATAGAGCATCTGACTACGGATCAGAAGGTTGGGAGTTCGAATCTCTCCGGGTGCGCCAGATCTTGGCTCTCCTGATCGCCTCTCCACGTCCTCCGGCTGGACGGCCTGCTCCTCAGTCCGGCGAGGGGAGGCTCCCAGCCTGCACGACCTCGTCGGCCAGATCCCGCAGCTTGCGGTTGCTGCGCTGACTCGCCGATCTCAGCAGCGCAAACGCCTCGTCCTGGGAGGCGGAGCGGCTGGCCATGATGATCCCGATCGCCGCCCCGATGGTGCGTGAGGTGCGCAGGGCCTGCTCGAGCTGCTCGACCCGCTGACGCTGGAGCATCCCGGCCTCGTGCAGCTCCAGGATCAGCTCCCGGTCGATGTTCACGTGTGTCTCGAGCTGGTCGATGCGCTGCCGCACGTCGGCGTGCTCCTCGTCGTTGACCTCCGTGCCGGTCAGCAGCTCGTCGATGTCGGCCCGGTTGATGGTCATCTGCCGACGGATGGCCTCCAGCTGAGGCTGCACAGCGGGCGGCTCGCCCGACGTCTCGGTGCCCATCGACTCAGTATGCCGAGGCTCGACGGGCTTGTTCCAGAGCTCGACGAGCGCGATCGCGGTCGATTCCACGCCGACGGCCACCGTGCCCGGGCAGGCCGGGCGGACGGCCCGGTCCCGGCGGGATGCCATGATGGCGCGGTGCGCGGAGAGGCAACCGGGACGGTGCTGACCACCGATCCGGCGGTGGCGCGGTGAACCGAGACGAGGTGCTCGCCACCCTCCGCTCGACGCGCGTCTTCGGTCAGCTGGACGCCCCTGCTCTGGACGAGCTCGCCGCGGTCTCCACGGCCAGGACCTTCCGTCGTGATCAGTTCCTCTGGTACCAGGGGGACCCCGGTGACCACCTCGCCGTGGTGGCCGACGGGCTGGTCAAGATCACCGTGGCGTCCGAGCGGGGTGACGAGATGGTGCTGGCCACGCTCGGAGCCGGGGAGGTGCTCGGTGAGCTGTCGGTGATCGACCAGGGCCCACGGTCCGCCTCGGCCGTGGCGGTGCAGGCGACCA
>JBMDXL010000805.1:0-4446 GCA_048594465.1 Microlunatus sp.
TCGGTGGTGCGGGCGACGTCGGAGGTGTCGAGCCGGTCGCCGAGGATCCGCCGGAGCGCCGCCACGCACCCCTGCCGGCGAGCGGCGATCGCGGCCTCCGGGGTGGTGGTCCGCCACACCTTCGGGATGTGTCGCGCCACCTCGCCCGGGGCGAAGTTGTAGAAGAGCGCGTCCACCACCTCGGCGGTCGCTTGCCCGAGGGGGGCCGCCCGGCCCGCGAAGTAGGTGTCCCAGTAGTTCGTGAACCCCAGGGCGAACATCGTCTCGTTGGGCTCGTCGGCCGCGTACGGGAGGAGGCCGATCGGCTCGACCAGCTCGAACATGCGACGGGCCATCGGGTTCATCGGTTCCTCCTCGCGGTCCGAGCGGGTACTCGGCACACTGACCTCGACCTACGGCGACCGTCCGACTCATCAGCCCGTCGCCGTACCAGCGCATCGCGTCCGACGGTGGGCACCGATGCGCCTCTCTAGGATGTCGGGGTGCGAGCAGCCGACGCGTGTCCCGGCGTCCTCCGGCCCCACCGGGCCGAGGACGGGGCGATGGTGCGTCTGCGCCTGCCCGGTGGCCGGGTCCCGGTCCGCGCGCTCCGTCGACTGTCCGATCTCGCCGGGGTGTACGGCAACGGTGTCCTGCAGCTGACCTCGCGGGCGGGGCTGCAGCTGCGGGGGCTGCCCGATCCGCTACCGGCGGCGTTCGTCGAGGCGGTCACGGCCACCGGCCTGCTCCCCTCGCCCACCCACGAACGGGTCCGCAACATCGTTGCCTCGCCGCTGACCGGTCTGCACGGCGGTCGGGCCGACGTGTCCGGCCTCACCCGTGCCCTGGACGCCGCCCTGGTCGCCGAACCGGCACTGGCGGCCCTGCCCGGCCGGTTCCTGTTCGTCCTGGACGACGGCCGCGGCGACGTGCTCGATCTGCGGCTCGACCTCGGTTACGCCGCATCCGGACCCGAGGGCGGGCACCTGCTGGTCGGCGGACCCGATCGGGGTCTGCCGGTGGCGGCGGCCGACGTGGTGCCGGAGCTGGTCCGGCTGGCGCTCGCCTTCGCCGAAGCCCGCACGGACACGGGCGCCTGGCACGTCGCCGAGCTGCCTGTCTGGACGGCCGGTCTCGGACTGTTCGCGGTGCCGTCACGACCACCGACGCAGGAGACGCCGCTCGGTGTGGTCGGACGAGTCGCCTCGGTCGCGGTCCCCCTGTCCATGCTCACCGCCGCGCAGGTGGCTGCGGTGGAACGGGCGGTCGGCGACGGGATGGTCGTGATCACCCCGTGGCGCGGTCTGGTCCTCCCCGGAGCCGCCGCAGCCGTGGATGATCTGGCCGCCGCCGGACTGGTGGTCGACGACGAGGGCGCGTGGGCCCAGCTCAGCGCCTGCGTCGGGGCCCCGGGATGTGCCCGCAGCCGGGTCGACACCGCCGGACTCGCAGCCGCGCTGGTGACCCGGGAGCCGTCCCTGCCGCGCACGCACGTGTCAGGGTGCGAACGTCGTTGCGGCGCCCCCACCAGCGACCACGTCGACCTGGTCGCCCCCAGCCTCGACGAGGCCGTCCGCGCGGTCGGGGGTCGGCGATGAGGCGACCGACCCGCCGCTACGACTACCTGGACGACCCGACGGCGATCTATCGCGCGTCCTTCGCGACGATCCGGGCCGAAGCCGACCTGTCCCGGGTCCCGGCGGACGCCGAGAAGGTCGTGGTCCGGATGATCCACGCCTCCGGCGACGTCGGGCTGGTCGACGACGTGGAGGCGCACCCCCTGCTGGTCTCCTCGGCCCAGACAGCCCTGCGCGCCGGCGCTCCCATCTACACCGACGCCGAGATGATCGCCTCCGGGGTCACCCGCCGCCGGTTGCCGGCCGGTAACCAGGTGCGCTGCCTGCTGCACGACCCCCGGGTCAGCGAGCTCGCCACCCGCTGGGGGACCACCCGCTCGGCGGCGGCGGTGTCGCTGTGGGGTGCGGATCTCGACGGTGCCGTGGTGGCCATCGGCAACGCGCCGACAGCACTCTTCGCGCTGCTCGAGCTGATCAGCGACGGTGGCCCGCGACCGGCCGCGATCCTGGGGATCCCGGTCGGCTTCGTCGGGTCGGCCGAGTCCAAGCTGGCCCTGGTCCAGCACCCCGACCAGGTCCCGTACCTGGTGGTGCACGGCCGGCGGGGCGGCTCGGCCCTGTGCGCCTCGGCCGTGAACGCGCTGGCCCGCGAGGACGAGCTGTGACCGGCACCCTCTACGCCGTCGGCGTCGGTCCGGGCGACCCCGAGCTGCTGACGGTCAAGGCGACCCGGTTGATCGCCACGGCCGACGTGATCGCCTACCACTCCGGGACCAGAGGGACCTCGATCGCGCGCTCGATCGTGGCCGATTTGATCCCCGCGGGCGTCGTCGAGGAGCTGCTGACCTACCCGGTCACGGTGGGCCCGGCCGACCACAGCGAGGGCTACTACGCCCAGATCGCGGAGTTCTACGACGCCTCCGCGGCCCGGCTGGCCGAGCACCTGGCCGCGGGCCGGTCGGTGGTCGTGCTGGCCGAGGGCGACCCTCTCTTCTACTCCTCCTACATGTACCTGCACGACCGCCTCTCCCCCCGCTTCGCCTGGGAGATCGTGCCCGGCGTGACCTCGGTCAGCGCCTCGTCGGCCGCCGTGGGCGTGCCGTTGGTCCGGCACGAGGACGTGCTCACCGTGCTGCCCGGGACCCTGCCGGTCCCCGAGCTCGCCCGCCGGCTGGCCGGCCGGGACGCGGTGGTGATCATGAAGCTGGGGCGCACCTTCGCCGGCGTACGGGAGGCCCTGCGGCAGGCCGGGAGGCTGGCGGACGCCGTCTACGTGGAGCGGGCCAGCACCGGCCGGGAGGTGGTCCGACCGGTGGTCGAGGTCGACCCGGACGTGGTGCCCTACTTCTCCTCCATCGTGGTGCCCGGACCGGGCCGCCGGGCCGACAGCGGTGGGCGGGCGGACGAGGTCGCGTCGGCGGCCGGCTCACCGCTGACGCCCGACCGGACCCCCGCCGAGCTGCTGGTCATCGGGCTCGGTCCGGGTCCGGACCGCTGGGTCACCCCCGAGGTCACCGACGCGCTGGCGCTGGTCGACCACGTGGTCGGCTACGGGCCGTACGTGGACCGGGTCCCGCCCCGCCCGGGTCTGCAACGCCACGCCAGCGGCAACACCGTCGAGCTGGATCGGGCCCGGCTGGCTCTGGACCTCGCGCTGCACGGCGAGAAGGTCGCTCTGGTCTCCGGCGGTGACGCCGGGGTGTTCGGGATGGCCTCGGCCGCCTTCGAGGCGGTGGCCGCCGACCCGGCGTACGCGGGGGTGCGGGTGAGTGTGCTGCCGGGGGTGACGGCAGCCCAGGCGGTCGCGGCCCGGGCCGGCGCACCGCTGGGCGGCGACTACCTGGTGCTCTCGCTGTCGGACCGGCTCAAGTCGTGGGACGTGATCGAGCGCCGGCTCCGGGCGGCCGCGGAGGCCGATCTGGTGATCGCGCTCTACAACCCGGCGTCGCGCAGCCGCACCACCCAGGTGGCCGACGCGCAGACCCTGCTGCTGGCGCACCGGTCGGCGGACACCCCGGTTGTGATCGGCCGCGACGTCGGACGGCCGGGCGAGGAACTGGACGTGACCACGCTCGGCGCACTCGACCCGGCCACGGTGGACATGCGGTGCCTGGTGATCATCGGCTCGTCGGGCACCTCGGTCTCCGGCGGTCAGGTCTGGACCCGTCGCTCGCAGCCGTGACCTGGTGGGGCTAGTTTGTCCAGACAATTACCACTACAGTCTCCCCTGGGCCGACCGCCGGGTCGGCCCATCCCCACCGAGGAGTTGAGATGAGCGTCGTCGTCGCCCACCAGGCATCCGCGATCGGTCAGGTGGCCCTGCGGGAGGCCGCCAAGGAGGCCAGTCTGCGGGGCGCCCCGCTGGCCGTGATCCACGTCGCCGAGGGTGTCGACCTCGACGTCGTCGAGGCGCACAAGGCCGGCGTCGGCGACCAGATCACCACGGTGCTGGCCGAGATCGGGCTCGACGACCTGGAGTGGACCCTCCAGGTGACCACCGGGGAGGACGTCGGCGAGGCCGTGCTGGACGTGGTCGGCGCCCTCGACGCCGAGCTGCTGGTCATCGGCGCCCGCCGTCGCAGCCCGGTCGGCAAGCTGTTCCTCGGCAGCGTGACGCAGAACATCATCCTGCACGCCGACGTCCCGGTGCTGGTGGTCAAGGCCGCGGTCGGCGAGAAGTAGCCGCTCGGCGGGGTCAGCCGCACCCTGTTCTCGAAGCTGCACCCCCTGACCGGAGGCGCACCCGCAGGAGGCGGTGCAGATCCGGGCAGGGGGTGCAGCTGTCACGGGGACTGCTGGGGCGCCTAGCCACCCTCGGACAGGAAGACGTACCGGGCGATCAGCAGCAGCGCCACCACGTAGAGGATCGGGCTGACCTTCTTGCCCTCAC
>JBMDXL010000806.1:0-2979 GCA_048594465.1 Microlunatus sp.
AGGAACCACAGCGCCCCGGTTCCGTCGGCCAGCGCGTGGAACACCTCCAGGACGATCCGCTGCTCGTGGTGCAGCACCCGGAACAGCAGCCGGCGCCGGTCGGCCTGGTAGAGGGGCGCGCAGGTGGGCAGCGTCTCGGCGGTGACCAGCGGACGCAGGTCACTCGCCTGCAGGTAGTACCAGAACACCCCTCGCCGCAGGACCGCGTGGAACAGCGGGTACCGGTCGTACGTCGCGTCCACGGCCGCCTGCAGCAGCCGGGGATCGACCCGGTGGTCGAGCTCGGCGCTGAGCCGGAACACCTTGGGATCCGCGGCGGTGCGGGCCGCCAGGAAGATGTTGGAGGCGTTGTCCAAGCGGACCCAGGCCCGAGGCGTCACACGCCGATCCCCCGTCCCGGGCCGTCGCCCCTCAGTGGTGGAAGCCGGTGGACTCGTCGGCGGTCATCGACGTCGTCGGCGCGTGCCGGTCGAGATGGCTCAGCGCCCGCCGGTAGTCGGCCAGCAGCAGGTCGGCCAGGTCCCGGCTGAAGTCGTGCCGCACCAGGATGCGCTGGATGGCGAGATCCTCGCGGTCCTTGGGCAGCGTGTACGCCGGCACCTGCCATCCCGTGGTCCGCAGTCGGTCGGCGAGGTCGAACAGGGTGAAGCCGTGGTCGACCCCCTCCCGGAGCTTCCAGCACAGGGCGGGGATGCCGTTCCCGTCGCCGGCGTAGATGATCTCGAACGGACCGAGGCGACCGATCTGCTCGGCCAGGTACTGCGCGTTGCGGTAGCTCGCCTCGTGGATCCTGCGGTAGCCCTCCCTGCCCAGCCGCAGGAAGGTGTAGTACTGCGCGATCACCTGGCCACCGGGACGGGAGAAGTTGAGCGCCAGCGTCGGCATGTTGCCGCCGAGGTAGTTGACCTGGAACACCAGCTCGTCGGGCAGCTCGGCCACATCGCGCCAGATGATCCAGCCGACGCCGAGCGGGGCCAGACCGAACTTGTGCCCGGAGGCGTTGATGGACTTCACCCGGGGCAGGCGGAAGTCCCAGCGCAGGTCGGGCTCGACGAACGGCGCCAGGAAACCGCCACTGGCTCCGTCGACGTGGATGCCCACGTCCAGCCCGGTCCGGCGCTCCAGGTCGTCCAGGGCGTCGCTGACCGCTTCGACCGGCTCGTACTGGCCGGTGAACGTGACGCCGAGGGTCGGCACCACCCCGATGGTGTTCTCGTCCACCCGGGCCAGCACCTCGTCGGGGGTCATGATCAACCGGTCGCCCTCCATCGGGATCTCCCGGATCTCCACGTCCCAGTAGCGGGCGAACTTGTGCCAGCAGATCTGGACCGGACCGGTGACCAGGTTCGGGCGGTCCGTCGGCTGGCCCGCCGCTGCCCGGCGGTGACGCCAGCGCCGCAGCAGAGCCATCCCACCCAGCATCGCCGCCTCGCTCGACCCGGTGGTCGAGGTGCCGATCGTGTTCGCGGCATCGGGCGCGTTCCACAGGTCGGCGAGGATGTGCACGCAGCGCGCCTCGATCTCGGCGGTCTGCGGGTACTCGTCCTTGTCCACCATGTTCTTGTCCAGCGTCTCGGCCATGATCGCCCGCACCTCGGGCTCGGCCCAGGTCTGGCAGAAGGTGGCGAGGTTCTGGCGGGAGTTGCCGTCCAGCATCAGCTCGTCGCGGATCAGCTGGAGCGCGTGCCGCGGATCCTGCTCGTCGTCGGGGAACCGGTACTTCGGCAGCGGCCGGGCGAGGTCGGTCGAGGCGAAGACGTCGTCGTCGATCTCAGAGCGGACGGTGTTCCTGCTGTGCAGCACGGGTGACCTCCTGGTCTCCCCGGCATCCTAAGGTGGACTCCGTGTACGCGAACCTGAGCCTCGGTGCCCTCGGACTGTCCGCCGACTTCCCCACCGCCGTCGAGCTGGCCGCTCGGCACCGTTTCGACGGCGTGGACCCCGACGTCGGTCACCTGGCCGGTCTGGGTGACCGGGCGGCGATAGCCGAGGCGGCGGCCGCCGTCGCCGAGCGGGGACTGCGCTGGGGTGTGGCTGGTCTGCCGGTCGATCTCACCGCCCCGGCACGCGCCTTCGCCGCCCAGCTCGCTGGTCTACCGAACACGCTCGACGTGCTGAGCGCGGCCGGTGTCACGTCGGTGGGGACCTGGATCCGGCCCATGCACGACGATCTGACCTACCGGCGCAACTGGGTCCTGCACGTCAGCCGCATCTCGCTGGTGGCCGGGGTGCTGGCCGACGCCGGGATCCGGCTGGGTCTGGAGTACGTGGGGCCGAAGACGTTCTGGTCGACCGAGCGGTTCCCGTTCGTCCACTCCCTGGCCGAGACGCGTGAGCTGATCGCCGACACGGGCGCGTCCAACGTGGGCGTCATCCTCGATTCGTTCCACTGGTTCACCGCGGCGGAGACGGCGACCGATGTCGCGGGGCTGACCGACGCCGACATCGTCTCCGTCGACCTCAACGACGCGCCCGCGGACCGGGCGCTCGACCAGCAGCTGGATCTCGACCGCCGCCTGCCCGGGTCGACCGGGGTGATCGACCTGGCGGGTTTCGTGGCCGCTGTGCGCGGCGTGGGCTACACCGGTCCGGTGAAGGTGGAGCCGTTCATGGCCTCGCTGGCCGACCAGCCGGTCGACGACGTGCTGGCCGACGTCTCCCGTCGGCTGCACGCCGCCATCGACTGAGCCCCTGGACCGGGCTCAGGCGTCGGTCAGACCGGCGCGGTCCAACGCGGCCCGCAGACTCACCTTGGAGATGGGTTTCGGCACGAAGTCGTCCATCCCGGCGTCGCGGCACAGGCGCGCGTCCTCGGGCAACACGCTCGCCGAGAGCGCGATGATGTACGGCTGGCGCTCAGCCGGCAGCTCGGCCCGGATCCGGCGCGTGGCCTCGTAGCCGTCGAGCTGCGGCATGTGGACGTCCATCAGCACGATCGGGTGCTCGTCGCTCTGCAGCACCTCGAGCGCCTCCAGGCCG
>JBMDXL010000807.1:0-7351 GCA_048594465.1 Microlunatus sp.
ACCGGCGGTCCACGGCCCGGGTGAGCCGCCCGAGCCGGACGTCCTGGGCGTGCACCCGGTCGGCCAGCCGCGGGTTCTCGGGCTGCAGCGTCTGGAGCTCGCTGCCGATGTTGCTCAGCTCGGGCCGCAGCGAGGCCACGGGATCTGGCGGCAGCGGCCGCGGCGAGCCGGTCATCCGGGGGTTGGTCACCACGCCCTGGGTGTCCCGCCGCAGGTGCCCGGCCAGCGGGTGGTCGCTGTCCTTGAACCGGCGGACCGGTGGTTCGACGCCCTTGCCGGACACGCAGTAGACGCTCCAGTGCTCCCGCCAGCCACCGAGCTGGTCGACCGGTACGGAGTCGTTGCCCGAGGGCCAGAACCCCGGCTGGTCGTCTCGTCGCTGGCTCAGGTCGTAGCCCTTCTCCAGGCAGGTCAGGTCGGCGAACAGGAACTCCAGGCAGTCCGCGGAGTAGCGCCAGTAGTCGATCGGGCACGGGTGGTTCCGCCACGAGAACAGCGTGTGGGTGATGGCGACACCACCCGGGCGCAGGATCCGGGCGATCTCGGCAGCCGCCAACCAGGGCCGGTCGATGTGCTCGAACACGTCGGAGGAGAACACCACGTCGAACGAGGCGTCGGGGATGATGTCGGCGCAGCCGGTGATGTCGGCGATGATCGTGTTCGGGATGTCGGACGCCACCAGGTTCAGGTCGTGGTAGCGGAAGCGGGGCTCGGCGAACAGGTCGATCGCGCAGCTGGCCAGCCGGTGGCCGCCGATCTCCAGCACGTCGCCGCGCAGGTCGAGCTCGTCGATGTAGTGCCGGGTGAGGGCACGGGTGGTGGGGCGCACGGGGCGACAGTAGGCAGCCCGATGCGGTGTCCGGTGAGCACGGAGCGGCCGTCGGGTGAACGCCGGATGTCTCGTCGGCCAACCGATCCCTCGAGGGGGCCGAGGGTGTCGTCTGCTGTTCGCCCGCCGTTCAGACGGGACCTCCCGACTGGCCAGATGATCTTCCTAGCGTCTCGATCATGAGCACGCACCCCACTCTCACGACCCCCTCCCGCGCCATCGGTGACAAGATCATCGGCGCGGGTCAGCCGGTCTACATCACCGGCGAGATCGGCATCAACCACAACGGCGAGCTGAGCAACGCGTTCGCGCTGATCGACCAGGCCGCGGCCGCCGGCTGCGACGCGGTCAAGTTCCAGAAGCGGACGCCGGAGATCTGCACCCCGAAGGACCAGTGGGAGATCGAGCGGGACACCCCCTGGGGCCGGATGACCTACATCGACTACCGGCACCGGGTGGAGTTCGGCGTCGAGGAGTACGCCGCCATCGACGAGTACGCCCGGCAGCGGGGGATCGCCTGGTTCGCCTCCCCCTGGGACGTGGAGTCGGTCGACTTCCTGGAACCGTTCGACGTGCCCGCCCACAAGGTGGCCTCGGCCTCCCTGACCGACGACGAGCTGCTCCGCCGGCTGCGGGCGACCGGCCGGACGATCATCCTGTCCACCGGGATGTCGACGCCGCGCCAGATCCGGCACGCGGTGGAGGTGCTGGGCAGTGACGCCATCGTGCTGTGCCACGCCACCAGCACCTACCCGGCCAAGCCGTCGGAGCTGAACCTGCGGATGATCCACACCCTGCAGGCGGAGTTCCCGAACGTGCCGATCGGCTACTCAGGTCACGAGACCGGGCTGCAGACCACGCTGGCCGCCGTCGCCCTCGGCGCCACCTTCGTGGAGCGGCACATCACCCTGGACCGCGCCCTGTGGGGTTCGGACCAGGCGGCCTCGGTCGAGCCCCCCGGTCTGCAGCGGCTGGTGCGCGACATCCGCACCATCAGCGAGTCCCTGGGCGACGGGGTCAAGAAGATCTACGACGGCGAGCTGGCGGCGATGAAGAAGCTCCGCCGGGTGCAGGGTCCCGAGCTGGTCGGGGCGTCGCCTCGCCCATGAGGACCGTCGCGCTGGTGGAGAGCCCGGCCCAGCTGCTGAACGTGGTGGAGTGGGCGCACCTCGCCTCGGCCCAGCCGGACGTGCTGATCCTCGCCCCGAAGAACGAGACCAGCCGGTGGCAGCTGCGCTGCATGGCCCGGTTGGCGCGGGAAGCGGGTCTGTCGGTCCGCTGGCACGAGCCGCGCCTCGGTGGCGCGGCGATCGCCCGGACCGTCCGTGGACTGGCCGGGGATCTCGCCGGGGTCGACCGGCTGGTCCTCGGCGACCCGTTCTCCGGGGTGATGCAGGTGGTCGCCGGGGTCACCCGCACGAGTGAGCTGGTGATCGTCGACGACGGCACCGCCACGCTGGAGTTCGCCCGGCAGTGGGCCAGCGGGGAGCACCTGCGCCGCTGGCACCAGGTGGCGACCGCGGAGCACCGGCGGCAGATCTCCACCTTCGCCCGGGACCAGATCGCCGACTCGCTGCGCCGTCGGCTCCAGCCGGGGTCCGGCTGCCGGCTGACCGTGTTCAGCTGTCTGCCGGTGGAGGTCCCGCACGCCACGATGGTGCGCAACACGTACGCCTGGCTGCGCGCCCAGCACCCGCGCCCCCGGGTCAAGGCGGCCGCCGACCTGATCGGCACGTCGCTGGTGGAGACCGGCGTGGTCGGCGAGGACGCCTACGTCGCCGGGGTGGCGGCGCTGGCGGCCCAGCACGGCGTCGACCGCTACTTCGCCCACCGCAAGGAGGCGCAGGGCAAGCTGGCCCGGATCGCCGATCTCGGGCTCGCCATCGCCATGCCCGAGCTGCCGCTGGAGGTGGCCATCCGCGAGGGCGCCGTCGGCCGGGTGGTGGTCAGCTTCCCGTCCACCGTGGTGCACACGCTGCCCGTCGTGCTGGCCGACACCAGCTCGGAGCTGCTGGTCTGCGAGATCGACCCCAGCTGGTACGCCCCGGGCACCGACCCGCACTCGCACCGCTTCCTGGGGGCGGTGACCCGCTCGGCCCGTCAGCAGCACGGTCTGGCCAGCACGGCCTGCTGACGCCGACCCGACCGCACGACCGGAGAAATCGGCATCGGCGGCTCGCGACGATAGGGTCGGCGGCGTGAACGCAGGGTGGGGTGACCGGTTGCAGCTGCTGCCGGCGGTCGATGTGTCCGGTGGTCAGGCCGTCCAGCTGGTGCAGGGGGTGGCGGGGTCGGAGAAGGTGTTCGGTGACCCGCGGGCCGCGGCCCAGCGCTGGCAGGACGCGGGGGCCGAGTGGATCCACCTGGTCGACCTCGACGCCGCGTTCGGCCGGGGCGACAACGCCGAGATCATCGCCGAGGTCACCTCGCAGATGCGGCTGCGGGTCGAGCTCTCGGGCGGGATCCGCGACGACCAGACCCTGGAGCGGGCGCTGGCCACCGGCTGCACCCGGGTCAACATCGGCACCGCCGCGCTGGAGCGCCCCGAGTGGTGCGCCGAGGTCATCGCCGCGTACGGCGACAAGATCGCCATCGGGCTGGACGTCCGCGGTTCTCGCCTGGCCGCCCGCGGCTGGACGCGCGAGGGCGGCGACCTGTTCGAGACCCTGGAGCGGCTGAACGCCGCCGGCTGCGCCCGCTACGTGGTCACCGACGTGGCCTCGGACGGGATGCTGTCGGGACCCAACACCGCGCTGCTGCGCGACGTCTGCGCCCGCACGGAGGCCCCGGTCGTGGCCAGCGGTGGGATATCGTCCCTGACCGACATCGCCGATCTCGCGGCGCTGGTCGGGGTCGGCGTCGAGGGCGCCATCATCGGCACCGCGCTGTACGTCGGCAACTTCACCCTGACCGAGGCGCTCGAGCTCACCCGTCGCTCGAGCAAGGAGGATCACCCCGCATGACCGTGGTCTCGCCGGCTGACACCTTCCGCCGCAGCGTGGACGCCGACCGGTCCGACCGGCCGCTGCTGGACGGCCGGCTGAAGGACCTGCTGGCCGGCAAGAAGATCCTGATGACCGGGGTGACCGGCTTCATCGGCGAGCAGCTGCTCTGGAAGATCCTCACCGAGCTGCCCGACACCACACCGGCCGTCCTGGTCCGCCGCAAGCGCTCCGCCGGGGCCCGCGACCGGATGATCACCGTGGTCAAGAAGGAGATCTTCCGCGAGGTCCGGGAGGCCGCCGGGGGACCGGAGGCCCTGCTGGACAGCCGGATCGACGTGATCGAGGGCGACCTGCCGAACGTCCCGGTGCTGCCCTCCGACGTCGACATCGTGGTGCACTGCGCCGGGGACGTGTCCTTCGACCCGCCCATCGACCAAGCGTTCACCACCAACGTGGTCGGCACCCAGGCCCTGATGGACCGGATGATCGAGGCCTGCTCCGACGACGACGGCAACCTGGTCAAGATCCCGCACTACGTCCACATCTCGACCGCGTACACGGCGGGGCGACGCCGGGGCGCGATCCCCGAGGCCGCGCACGTGCACTCCATCGACCACCGGGCCGAGACCCGGGCCGGGCTGGCCATGCGGGATCTGATCGAGGCCGAGTCGCGCACCTCGGAGCGGCTGACCGCCCTGCGCAAGGAGGCCGAGCGGGAGCACCGCCAGGCCGGCTACCTGACCACGGCGGCCGACACGGAGCGCCGTCGCCTGGAGTGGGTCCAGTCCGAGCTGGTCACGGCGGGCACCGAGCGGGCCCGCTCCCTGGGCTGGACCGACGTCTACACCTTCACCAAGGCCCTGGGTGAGCGCGTGGTGGCCGAGGTCGGCGCCGGGGTCGAGGTGTCGGTGGTGCGACCGGCCATCGTCGAGTCCTCCTGGCTGCACCCCTACCCGGGGTGGATCGAGGGCTTCAAGATGGCCGAGCCGTTGATCCTGGCGTACGGGCGCGGGGAGCTGCCGGAGTTCCCGGCCTCGCCGGACTCGGTGATCGACATCGTGCCCTGCGACCACGTGGTCAACGCGATCCTGGCCGTCTGCGCCACCCACCCCACCATCGGCGAGCCGGAGTTCTACCACGTCAGCTCCGGAGCCCGGAACCCGCTGACCTTCCAGGGGATCTACGGCCAGATCCGGGAGTACTTCTCCGCCCACCCGCTGGAGGGCGGACCGCGCGGAGCCGCCCGGCTGCCGCAGTGGCAGTTCCCCGGAGCCGCCTCGGTGGAGCGGCTGCTGGCCACCTCGGAGCGGGCGCACACCGTCGCCAACCGGCTGCTGGGGGCGGCGCCCCGGTCGGCCCGGACCCGCAAGTTCGCCAACGACCTGGACCGGACCCGCAGCCGGCTGAGCTTCCTGCGCCGGTACCTCTCGCTCTACAACGAGTACGCCCAGTCCGAGCTGCACTTCGTCGACGACCACACGCTCGCCCTGACCGAGTCGCTGCACCCCGACGACCAGCCCGTCTTCGCGTTCGACACGGCCGTCTACGACTGGAAGACCTACATCCAGGACGTGCACTGCCCGTCGATCACCTCCTCGATCCGCCGGATGGACGCGCTCCGCCGACGCCGCGGCAACCGACCGTCCACGATGCGCGACCTGGGTCGCGACACCTCCGGGTCGACCGCCATGGCCGTCTTCGACCTGGACGGCACGATCATGTCCACCAACGTGATCGAGCAGTACCTGTGGTCGCGGCTGCCCGGTCTGTCCGGCCCCCGACAGGTCGCCGAGCTCGGTCAGGTGCTGCAGAAGCTGCCGTCCTACCTGTGGGCCGAGCGGCGCGACCGGAGCGCGTTCCTGCGCGCCGTCTACCGCCGGTACGCCGGGGCCGATCTGGCCGCGCTCGAGGACTTCGTGGACACCGAGCTCGCCCCCACCATCCTCAGCCGGCTGTCGCCCGACGCCGGTCGCCGGATCCGGGAGCACCGGGCCGCCGGCCACCGGACGGTGCTGATCACCGGTGTGGTCCGGCCGCTGACCCGCCCGCTGGAGCCGCTGTTCGACGTGATCGTGGCGGCCGACCTGGCCACCGACGCCGACGGGCGGGGCCCCGGCTTCCTGACCGGTCCGCCGCTGGTCGGGGAGTCCCGCGCGGCCTGGCTGCACCACTACGCCGCCCTGCACGGCATCGACCTGGCCAAGAGCTTCGCGTACGCGGACTCGCACTCGGACCTGCCGATGCTGTCGGCGGTCGGCCACGCCGTCGCCGTCAGCCCCGACATCGCCTTGATGCGGGCGGCCAACGCCAACCAGTGGTCCAGCGTGGAGTGGAAGATCGCGCCGATGACCCCCCGCTGGGCGCTCCCGCGATGAGAGCTGCCCAGATGAGCTCACCGGTCCGCTCAGTCGCCACCACGATCACCCGCATCCCACCGACAGGAGCCCGCTAGATGGTCCGCCCCGGATTCGTCCTCGACGTCGACGACCGGACCCCACCGGTCCTGGTGCCCTCCGGCGACACCTTCCGGCTCGAGCGGCTGCCCGTCGGCGCCCGGGTGGTCTACCCGGCCGACTCGCTGCCGGCCGTGCACCCCGGCGAGGCGATCGCCGCCGCGCTGGACGCGCCCACCGGCTCGGCCCCGCTGACCGAGCGGTTGCGGCCCGGCATGCGGCTGACCATCACCTTCGACGACAACACCGTCCCCGTACCCGGCATGACGGCGCCCGACCTCCGGGCGAGGGTGATCGAGGCGGTGCTCAGCCGGGCCGCCGACGCCGGGGTCGACGACGTCGCGCTGGTCGCGGCGCTCGGGCTGAACCGCCGGCAGACCCCGGCCGAGCTCCGCACCCTGGTCGGGGAGCGGGTGTTCCGCTCCTTCCACGCCGACGGCCTGCTCACCAACCACGACGCCGAGGACGCCGACGGCCTCACCCAGGTGGGGGCGGTCGGCGAGCTGGCGGTCGCCGTGAACTCCCGGGTGGCCGCCTCGGACCTGGTGGTGCACGTGCACCTGGTCACCGCCCCGAACGGCGGCGGTGCCGCCGCGGTGCTGCACGGTCTCGGCTCGGCGGCCACGCTGGCCGGTCTCGGAGCCGTGGACGCCGACCCTGTGACGGCGTCCCGGGCCGTCGACGTGGTGGCCGGCGCGCTGCCGCTGTTCAGCGTCGAGGTGGTGCTGGACGCCAACGTGTTCCCCGAGCCGTTCGGCTTCCTGGCCAAGCGCGAGTGGGAGTGGAGCGTCAAGGACCAGGTGCGCTGGTTCGGCCTGCGGCGGGCCACCGCCGCGGTCACCTCGCCCACCCTCCGTCGTCGCGTCCTCGGTCGGCTCAACGCCCCCTGGCACCCGGTCGGCGTGGTCGGGGGCGACCCTGCCCAGGCCGCCGCCGCCGGCGCCGAGCTGGTCACCGCCCAGCAGCGGGTCGAGGTGACCGGTCAGGCCGACGTCGGCATCGTCGGGGTGCCCGGCCGGACGCCGTACAGCGTGGACTGCCCGACCAACCCGGTGCTGGCCGCCTGGTCGGGACTGGCCCGGACCCTCGGGGCGCACACCGGCACGCCGCTGGTCCGCGAGGGC
>JBMDXL010000808.1:0-2664 GCA_048594465.1 Microlunatus sp.
GCGGGCCGGGGACAGCGCCGCATCGCCCAGCGCCCGCAGCGGTCGCGCCGCGAAGTTCGCGACGATCGTGCACCCCCGCCCGACCCTAGGCGGCCCGACCGACGGTGCGCGGGAGGTCACGTCAGCCCGTCCGGGGCAGAGTCAGCGCGAAGGCGGCGCCGCCCTGCCGTTCCCGGCAGACCAGGTCGCCGCCGTGCGCGCGGGCCAGACCGCGGGCGATGGGCAGTCCGAGGCCGAAGCCGGTCCGGTCGGTGTCACCGCTGCGCGCTCGGGCGTCGTCCAGGCGGACCAAGCGGTCGAAGATCCGTTCCCGCTCGGCCGCCGGGACCCCGGGGCCGTCGTCGACGACCTCGAGCACCGCCACCTCCGGTCGGGTCGAGGTGGTCAGCGTGACCGAGGTGGACGGCCCACCGACCCGGACCGCGTTGTCGAGCAGGTTGCCGAGGATCTGCAGCAGCCGGTCGGGGTCGGCGAGCACAGGGCAGGCGTCGCCGACGACGGTCAGCCGGGCCGCGGGGGCGGTCAGTCTCCCGGTCTCGGCCGCCCGGTGAGCCAGCTCGGTCAGGTCGACCGGCACCCGTCGGAGCTCGAGTCCCTGGTCGATCCGGGCCATGGTGAGCATGTCGTCGACCAGGCGGGCGGCGCGGTCGTTCTCCCGGATCGCGCTGACCAGCCCGCTCTCGCGTCGCTCGCGGGGGAGATCGGTGCGCAGCACCTGCTCGGTGGCGGCGCGGGCGCCGGCCAGCGGGGTCCGGAGCTCGTGGGCCACGTCGGACAGGAAGCGACGCAGCCGGTCCTCGGCGTCGCGGGCCTGCGTCTCGGCCTGCCGCGCCTGGGACTCGGCCGCACTCGCCTGCGACGCGGCCAGACGGGCCTGGCTCTCGGCCCCCTCGACCGCATCCAGCATGGCGTCGAAGGCGGCGGCGGTCTGGCCCAGCTCGGTGTCGGGTCGGGTGGGTCGCAGCCGGCGGCCCCGGTCGCCCGCGGTGATGTCGCGCGCGGTGGCGGTCATCTGCTGCAGCGGCTGCAGGGCCCGGCCGACCAGCGGTCCCAGCACCACCGCGCCCAGCGCGAGCACCAGCACACCGCCGACGACGAGGATGCCCTCGACCTGGACGATCGTGCGCCGGACGTCGGCGGCGGAGGCGACCAGGGTCAGTCGCGCCCCGCCGTCCAGCTCGGTGCTGACCCGGTACAGGTCACCCTGCTGGACCACGGGAGCGGGAGGACCCGGACCGCCCGCCGGTCCGGCCGGAGGTGCCGGGTCGGCGGTCCCGGCTGACGTGGCCTGCTCGGCCAGCGGGCCCTTGCTCAGCCGTTTGCCGTCGGCGGTGACCAGGGTGACCGACACCCCGTCACCCTCCAGCCGGTCGACCAGATCGGCGTCGGAGACCTGACCGTTCAGGGCGGTGGCCACGGCGACCCGGTCGGCCAGCCGCTGCCGCAGCTGCGCGTCCAGCCGTGAGGCCAGCGCCACCCCGGTGGCCACGGCCAGCACCAGGACCATGGTGGCCAGCAGCAGCCAGACGGCCACCGTCACGCGCCGGCGCAGCGACGCCGTCCGCAGACCACGGTCCCCGTCCGAGCGAGCCGCACCCCGGTCCGTCGCGGGTCCGTGGCCGGCGCCGTGGCTGCCCACGGTCACCGGGCGGCTGCTCCCCGGGCGGCGTCGGTCTCGTCGGGCAGCGGGGCCCGCAGCACGTACCCGGCCCCCCAGACCGTGTGCAGCAGCCGCGGTCCGTACGCCTCGAGCTTGCGCCGCAGCGAGCTGACGTGCACCTGGACCAGGTTGTCGGCGTACTCGCCGTAGCCCCAGACCTGGGTGAGGATCTGGGTGGGGGAGACGACGCGGTCCCGGTTCTCGGCCAGGTAGTGCAGCAGCCGGCGCTCGGTGGCGGTGACCTCGACCGCGTGTCCCTGTCGTTGCACGATCCCCGCCTCGGCGTCGATCAGCAGGTCGCCGACCTCGATCACGCTGGCCAGCGCCCCGGTCCGGCGCAGCACCGCCGACACCCGGGCGATCAGCTCGGCCATCGAGAAGGGCTTGGTCAGGTAGTCGTCGACACCCGACTCGAAGCCCCGCAGCCGCTCGTCGACGGTGTCCTTGGCCGTCAGCATGATCACCGCGGAGGTGCTGCGGGAGCGGATCACCCGGGCGAGCGTCGGACCGTCCCGTCCGGGGAGCATCCAGTCCAGCAGGACCGCGTCGGGGCGGAACTCGGCCAGCACCGTCTCCAGGCCGCGGCCGTCGGGCACGCGACGGGTGCGGAAGCCTGCGGCGCCGAGGGCGTCCACCGTCGCGTTCCCGATGGTGGGTTCGTCCTCGACCACGAGGATGCGGGGCTGCTCGGGCATGTGGCCAGTCTGGTCGACAGTTCTCAAGATCGGCTGAAGAGGTCGCGTTCTTGAGGGCGGCTTCAGGTCTGCGCCGCACGGTGGGTAGCAGTTCCGACCGGCGAGAGTCGCTGGTCCGCAGAGGAAAGGACATCGTCGATGTCGAAGAACCCGTTCGTCTCCGATCCCCGCCGCACCCACCGCACCCGCTGGATCCTGGCGGGCTCGGCGCTGCTGCTGACCGCGGGGACGGCCTTCGCCGCCCCGGCCCTGGCCGATGTCGGTACGCCACCGCCGGCGGCTCCGTCCGGTGCCCCGTCGGCGCCGTCG
>JBMDXL010000809.1:0-2792 GCA_048594465.1 Microlunatus sp.
CACGCGGTGCGCGCTGCCGAAGGTGGCTCCGCGGCCGATCGAGCCGAGCGGGTTGAGGTCGTAGCCGGTCTCGGCGTGCTCGGTGCTGTCGATGCCCTCGAGCTCCTCCTCGCGGCTGATCCGGAACCCGATGGTCTTCTCAAGCAGCAGACCGATCAGGTAGGTGATCACGAAGGACACGATGAGGACGCTGAAGGCCCCCACGGCCTGGCGCCACAGCTGGTCGACACCGCCGCCGTAGAAGAGACCGTTCACGCCGGCCGGAGCGGCCTCGGTGGCCAGGAACCCGATGGCCAGGGTGCCCCAGAGACCGCCCACGAGGTGCACGCCGACCACGTCGAGCGAGTCGTCGTAGCCGAGCTTGTACTTCAGACCCACCGCCAGGGCGCAGAGCACGCCGGCCACGGCACCCAGGATGATCGAGCCGATCGGGCTGACCGAGTTGGCGGCCGGGGTGATGGCCACCAGACCGGCGACCACACCGGAGGCGGCACCGAGCGAGGTGGCGTGTCCGTCCCGGATCTTCTCCGTCAGCAGCCAGGCCAGCGACGCAGCACCGGTGGCGACGAGCGTGTTCACGAAGGCCACGGCCGCGGTGTTGCCCGCCGACACGGCGGAGCCGGCGTTGAAGCCGAACCAACCGAACCACAGCAGGCCCGCTCCCAGCATCACCAGGGTCAGGTTGTGCGGACGCATCGGGTCCTTCTTCCACCCGATCCGCTTGCCCAGCACCAGGGCGAGGGCGAGACCCGCCGCACCGGCGTTGATGTGGACCGCGGTGCCACCGGCGAAGTCGAGCGCCTTGAGGTTGTTGGCGATCCAACCCCCGACGTGGGTGACCACGTCGTTGTCGTCGGTCAGGGTGAAGTCGAAGACCCAGTGGGCGATCGGGAAGTAGACGACGGTCGCCCAGATGCCGGAGAAGATCAACCAGGTGCTGAACTTCGCCCGGTCGGCGATGGCGCCGGAGATCAGGGCCACGGTGATGATGGCGAACACGGCCTGGAAGGCGACGAAGGCCATCGCCGGGTAGGTGGCGTCGGTGTCTTCCATCAGGCCCTTGAGGCCGAGGAACTCGGTCGGGTTGCCGAGCAGACCGAAGCCGACGTCGTTGCCGAAGGCCATCGAGTAGCCGTACAGCACCCAGAGGACGGAGATGAGGGCGAGAGCGCCGAAGCTCATCATCATCATGTTGAGGACGCTCTTGGCGCGGACCATGCCGCCGTAGAAGAGCGCCAGGCCCGGTGTCATCAGGAGCACGAGGGCCGCCGATGTCAGCATCCAGGCGGTGTCGCCTGAATTCAGTTCGAGTGGAGTCATGCTTCTTCTTTCGGTGAAGGAGACTGGACTGGGACGAAACCCCGGCACGGCTGGATCCGGTGGACGTGCGGGGTCAGGAAGCACTCTGGTCGACCCGTGTTGCGCGGAAGGGGCTGCAGGTTACGGACCGGTGACAGATGTTGCCGAGGCGTTACGGCAGAGTTTCGCTGCGATGCGTACGACGGAGAGGTCCCCGTCCCGCCGCCGGCCGGGGCGGGTCGATAGGGTCCGGGCATGACGTGGTTGGTGACCGGCGGGGCCGGCTACATCGGTGCGCACGTGGTGCGCGCGTTCCGTGGCGAGGGCATCGACTGCGTGGTGCTGGACGACCTGTCCAGCGGTCACCGCGGGTTCGTGCCCGACGACGTGCCGTTCGTGCAGGGCTCGCTGGTGGACCGGGCGGCGGTGGACGAGGCGCTCGCCGGTGGGCCGGGTGGGTCCGGTGCGGTGAGCGGCGTGGTGCACCTGGCCGGTTTCAAGTACGCGGGGGTCTCGGTCACCCGCCCGTTGCACACCTACACCCACAACGTCACGGGCACGGTGGTGCTGCTGGAGGCGATGGCGGCGCGGGGGGTGGAGAGGATCGTCTTCTCCTCTAGCGCCGCGGTGTACGGGACCCCCGACACCGATCTGGTCACCGAGGACAGCCCGACCCGGCCGGAGTCGCCGTACGGGGAGTCGAAGCTGATCGGGGAGTGGTTGCTGCGCGACCAGGCGCAGGCGGTCACGTTGGCGCACACGTCGTTGCGGTACTTCAACGTGGTCGGCTCCGGCACCCCGCAGCTGCGCGACACCAGCCCGCACAACCTGTTCCCGATCGTCTTCGACGCCCTGGTGGCGGGCAGGACGCCGTTCATCAACGGCGACGACTACCCCACCGCCGACGGGACCTGTGTCCGTGACTACGTCCACGTCGCCGACCTGGCCACCTCGCACGTGGCCGCGGCCAAGGCACTGGAGGCGGGGACGGCGCTGGAGCCGGTCTACAACCTCGGCAGCGGCGACGGGTTGTCGGTCCGCCAGATCATGGAGGCGGGGGCCCTGGTGACCGGGATCGACTTCACCCCCGGGATCCAGCCCCGGCGGCCGGGCGACCCGGCCGTGATCGTGGCCGAGGGACGGTTGGCGGCCCGGGACCTGGACTGGAAGATGCGGCACAGCGTCGACGACATGGTCCGCTCCGCCTGGGAAGCCCGCGAAGCCGCCCAGTGACCGTTTATCGGTCTTGACTTATATAAACAGGTCTGAATAGAGTCGGCGCATGGACGTCACCACGGACCCGCTCGTGCTGGTCGGCGCCACCGACCGCCGCGTCATCCCGACCGAGGTCGAGGGTGCTCCGGCCCGGGTCGTCAGCGCGAGTCGGGTCTACGCCGCGGAGATCGCTGACCTCTGGGACGCCGTGACCTCCGCCGAGCGGCTGCCGCGCTGGTTCGCCCCGGTCAGCGGGGACCTCGAACACGGCGGGCGCT
>JBMDXL010000081.1:0-12693 GCA_048594465.1 Microlunatus sp.
GTGGTGCTGATCGGCATGAGCGAACGGACCTCGCGGCAGGCGATCACCCAGGTCGCCGTCCGGCTGTTCGAGCAGGGTGCGGCCGAGAAGGTGGTCGTGGCCGGGATGCCCAAGCTCCGCGCCGCCATGCACCTGGACACCGTGTTCACCTTCGCCGACGTGGACTGCGTGACCAGCTACCCCGACATCGTCGACGGCATCCACACCTTCACGCTCTACCCCTCCGACACCGAGCCCGGTGTCGAGGTGCTGGAGGAGTCCAAGCCGTTCACCGAGGTCGTCGCGCACGCCCTGGGCCTGCCGAAGCTGCGGGTGGTGGAGACCGGGGGCAGCCGCTACGACGTCCAGCGTCAGCAGTGGGACAGCGGCAACAACCTGGTCGCCATCGAGCCGGGCGTGGTCTACGCGTACGACCGCAACACCTACACCAACACCCTGCTCCGGCAGGCAGGCGTCGAGGTGATCACCATCGACGGCGCCGAGCTCGGTCGCGGCCGCGGCGGCGGCCACTGCATGACCTGCCCGCTGATCCGCGACGCCGTCGCCTACTGACCTCACCCGCCACCTGGCCGCCTCCCGCCAGGCGACCTGGTGTCCGGGGCCGTCGCCTGTGGGTTGGCTGAAGGGCGCGTCTGCGGACCGGGCGCGCGGGAGGCCTGCGAGGCACAATGACCCGCATGGTCGCGTCCCGGATCCTGGTGGTGGAGGACTCCGACGCCATCCGGTTGTCGGTGGGCTCGGTGCTGCGCGGTCAGGGGTACGAGGTCACCGAGCGCGCGGACGGGCGAGATCTGGAGGCGGTCCTCGGCCGCACCGCACCGCACGTGGTGGTGCTCGACGTGATGCTCCCGGGCCGGGACGGCTTCGCCCTGCTGGAGGTGATCCGCCGGATCGGTGACGCGGCGGTGATCATGCTGACCGCCCGGGACACCACCACCGACCGGGTGCGGGGTCTCGGTGCCGGTGCCGACGACTACCTGGTCAAGCCGTTCGCCATGGTCGAGCTGGTGGCGCGGATCGCCGCGGTGCTGCGGCGCAGCCGCCCGGCCGGCGGCACGGTCCGGGTCGGCCACCTGGAGCTCGACGAGGACCTGGTCCGCGTCTCCTCCGCCGACCACCCGGTGCAGCTGACCGAGACGGAGCGCCGGGTGCTGGCCTACCTCGTCGGGCACCGCGAGCAGGTGGTCAGCAAGACCCAGATCCTGACCGCGGTGTGGGGCTACGACGGGTTCGCCGACAACCTGGTCGAGGTCAACGTCTCCGCCTTGCGCCGCAAGCTCGAGGCCCAGGGGCAGTCCCGGGTGCTGCACACCGTGCGGGGGCGCGGCTACCGGTTGTCGGCGACCGGGTGAGGACGGGGCCGGTCTCGCTCCGCACCCGGGTGACGCTGGCGGTCATCGCCGTGCTGGCGGTGGTGCTGGTGGCGCTGGGCATCACCGTCCAGGCGGTCTTCGTCACCCAGTCCGAGCGCGCCCTGGAGTCCACCCTGAGCGGCCGGCTCCAGCTCGGGCGTCAGCTCGCCCGCGCCGGTGTCGGTCCGCAGCAGATCGTCAACCGGGTCGGCACCGAGGGCGTCACCGCCACGCTGGTGACGCGCAGCGGGCAGGTCTACGGGACCGGGCTCGCCCCGGGGCCGCAGGCCCGGACCGTGACCGCCACCCTGAACGGGACCGGCCGGGCGGCCGGCGCCACCCTGACCGTGGCCGTCGACACCACACTGGTCGACCAGGCCCGGGCCCGTCTCCGCCGGGTGCTGGTGGTCGCCGCGCTGGCGGCCCTGCTGCTCAGCGCCGCGCTGCTCACCGTGATTGTCCGCTGGTCCCTGCGACCCCTGACCGAGGTCTCGGGTCTGGCCCGGCGGATCACCGCCGGGCAGCGCGGCGAGCGACTCCGGCCGGACCGGACCGACACCGAGATCGGCCAGACCGCCACGGCCCTGGACGAGATGCTCGACGAGCTGGAGGGGGCCGAGGCCCGCGCCCGGGCGGCCGACGAGCGCAGCCGGCAGTTCCTGGCCGACGCCGCGCACGAGCTGCGGACGCCGGTGGCCGGGATGCGGGCCGCGGCCGAGTCGCTGCTGCACGCCGGGGCGTCGTTGACGCCGGCGGACCGGGAGCAGCTGGAGGCGCTGGTCGTGCGGGAGGCGGCGCGCGCCGGTCGCCTGGTCGACGACCTGCTGGCCGTCGCCCGGCTCGACGCCGGCGAGACCGTACGCCCGATGGAGCCGACCGACCTGCGCGAGGTCGCGGCCCAGGAGCTGGCCCGGATCGCTCTCACCCACCCGTCCGTCCGCGCGACCCTGGCCGGGGACGCGGCCGGGGAGCTCACGGTGTCGGCCGATCCGGAGCAGGTGGCGGGCATCGTGGCGAACCTGCTGGACAACGCCGTCCGGGCGGCCGGTCCGACCGGGACGGTCACGGTGACGGTGCACCGGCTGGAGGAGTGGGTCTGCGTGGACGTGGCCGACTCGGGTCCGGGTGTGGCCGAGGCCGAGCGGGAGCGGATCTTCGAGCGGCTGGTCCGGCTGGACACCGGCCGGTCCCAGCCCGCCGGCGGCTCCGGGCTCGGACTGGCCATCGCCCGTGGCTACGCCCGTACGCACGGGGGCGACGTCCGCTGCCTCGCCCCGCCGTCCGGTTCCGGCGCCCTGTTCCGGCTGGCCCTGCCCCTCCTCCGCTGACGCACTCGTCCGGCATCCGACGCGGGTGGGGCAACGCCCGCGTGAGCGGTTGGGGGAGTGCGTCAGCGGGGTGGGTCAGGTGAACAGCCCGTCCACCCGCTGCTCCCAGCCGCCCAGCACCCCACCCGGCTCCGCCCCGAGCACGGAGTCGAGCAGGCTGGCGTACACCGACCGGAAGTCCAGTCCCGCCCTCAGGTCGCCGTCGTCGAGGTCGGTCAGACTCGGCTCCTCCCCGTGGAAGCCGCCGGTGACCCCGCGTCCGAGGACGAACACCGGACCGGCCGTGCCGTGGTCGGTGCCGTCGCTGGCGTTCGCGGTCACCCGGCGACCGAACTCGGAGTAGACGGTGGTGACCACCTGACGGCCGCGGTCGGTGGTGGCCAACCGCGCCTGGAAGGTGGACAGGGCCCGGTCCAGCTCGGTCAGCAGCCGCTGCTGGGTGCCGCGCTCGTCGGAGTGGGTGTCGAACCCGCCCAGCGACACCGAGTAGACCCGGGTCGGCACCCCGAGCTCGATCAGCGACGCCACCAGATCGAGCTGCCGTCCGAGCTCACTCTGCCCCCCGGCCGAGGCGCCCTGGGCGTTCTCGTCCTCCGCCGACGTGGGATCCGCCGACGGATCGGCCGACGGATCGGCCGACGCGCGGGGCGGTCGTACGAGGGCCGGTTCGAGGGTCTTCTGCACCGCGCCCAGATCGGCGATGGACCGGGCCGCCCGGGCCTGCCAGGGGCCGTCCCCGGCGTCGGGGCGCCCGAGCAGCCCCAGGGACCGACCCAGCGCCGTCGTCGGCACCTTCACCCCGGTGACCGGCAGCGAGGCTCCGGCGATCGTCGCCCCGGCCAGCATCGGCGGGATCAGCGTGTCCAGTGAGACCGCCCGCAGCGGGTCGGTGGTGGTGGCGTCCAGCCAGCGACCGAGCCAGCCGGTGGTAGCGGCCTCGGTCGGCGCGGCGGTCTGCCAGATGGCCATCGACCGGAAGTGGCTGCGGTCCGGCTTCGGGTAGCCGACGCCGCGGAGCACGGCCAGCTCCTTGCTCCCCCAGAGCTTGTGCAGCCCGGTCATCCCCGGGTTGAGCCCGAGACCCTCGCCCAGGTCCAGCACCTCGTCGGGCCGGTACGCCAGCCCCGACCGTGCGGCGGCGTACGCGGGGTCGGAGGCCGGGACGACGGTGTTCAATCCGTCGTTGCCGCCGTACAGGGTGACCATCACCAGCACCCCGGCCGACGGATCCAGCGGCGTACGCTCCGCCGCCGCGACCAGGTCGGTCCAGTTGGTCCGGGTGGCGCCGACGGCGAGGGCGCCGGCCGCCGCCACGCCGGAGAAGGCGAGGAAGCGGCGGCGGGTGAGGGGACTGACCTGGGTGCTGAGCTGGTTCATGGGCGTGTCCTTCAGCGGGAGACGACGTACTCGGGGGAGACAGCCGCCAGCGCGACGGCGTCGGCGGGACGATCGGCGACGGCCGCGATGGCGTCGGCGGTCCGGGTCGAGAAGGCGTCGACGCCGAGCAGCCGGCGGATCGCCTCCGTGCGGTTCCTGGTCGAGGCACGGCGGACCGAGGAGAGGTCGGCTTCGGCGGCCAGCAGCCGGGCCACACTGAGCCGGCCCGCCGCCGATGCCGTGGTGAGCCAGGCGGCGCCGGCCGGCCAGCCGCCCACGCTCGGCGGCCGGAAGGGGACCTGGCCGAGCCCGCGCAGACCGGCGAGCAGGCGGACGGTGCCGGCCTTCTTCGCCCGGTCGCCGGCTGCCGCCCGCTTCCGGGCCGGGGCGGGCAGACTCGACGGCACCACAGCCAGAGCCCGGGCGGTGCCGACCAGCCACTCGACCGGCTGCTTGACCAGCGACGTCGCCGGATCGCGCAGCTCCGGCGCCATCGCGATCGCCCGCAGGGTGGCGGTCAGATCCCCCTGCGGGCCGTACGCCGCCAGCAGGCGGTCGCGGGTCGAGGCCGAGGGTGGCTGCGGCCCGACCAGGCGGAACCACAGCCGACCCACCACGAACGCGGCCGAGGCGGGCTGGCCGAGCAGCGCGTCGACCAGCTGCCGGGCGTCGAGGTCACCGGAGTGACCCAGCACGGTCTTGCGGCCGTCGTCGTGCTGCTTGGGGCGCAGCTGGGCGGCGCCGGTGGCCCGGTCGACCTTCCACCCGGTGAGGGCGCGGGCGGCCTCCTTGACGTCGGCTTCCGCGAACTGGCCGTGGCCGAGGGCGAACAGCTCCATGAACTCCCGGGCCAGGTTCTCGTTCGGCGCCTTGGCGGTGTTGTCGTTGCCGTCCAGCCAGATCAGCAGCGCCGGGTCGACGATCATCGCCTGGGCCAGTGGTCCGAACGACTCGAGGGCGTGGGTCCGGAAGGTCTGGTTCTGCTGCAGCATCAGCGTGGCGACCCGGACCTTCTGGGCGCTGGTGGCGAAGTGACCGTGCCAGAACCAGGTCAGCTTCTCCCGGGCCGGCTGCTGGGCGCGCACCATCCGATCCAGCCACCATCCGGCCACGGTGGTCTGCTGGGCCTTGAGCGCCTGCCGGTAGACCTTGCGCTCCGCCCGGTCCGCGGGCGTCTTCGCGTCGGGGTCGGCGTCATCGGTCGGATCGTCCGAGGGCTTCGGTTCCTTCGCGCCGCCGGAGGTCTTCCGCCCGGGCCGGGCCGGCGGCTCCGGGGCGGTCAGGCGCGGCGCGGGCGTGGCGGTCACGCCGGCGTCGGTGCCGCGGGGGGCCAGCAGGGTGTCGACGGCCGCCCCGTACCCGGCGGACTGCAGCCCGGCCAGGACGTCGCCGCCCGCCCCGAACCCGAGGCGGTCGACGAGCCGGCGTACGGATTCCGCTTCGCTGAGCTCTGCCATGCCTTCAGCGTCGGTCGTCGGCGTACGGGCGGGAAGCGGATCGGGGCTTCCCACAGGAACCCGACAGGTCCGCGAGCAGGAGGGTGCGGGCGGGACCTACCGGCGGTCGAGGTGGTCGAGCAGACCCGGGATCGCGGCCTCGACCGAGGCGAGGGTCCGCTCGAAGCCGGAGCCCGGTCCGTACCAGGGGTCGTCGATGCCCTGGCCGGGTTCGGCGTCCGGGTCGAAGTCGGTGAGCAGTCGCAGGTTGTCGGCGCCCGGGGCGATGGCCCGCATCTTGGTCAGGTGGATGTCCTCCATGGCCAGCACCAGCTCCGCGGACTCGATCTCGCTCCGGGTGATCTGGTGGGCGGCGTGGTCGTCGGTCCGGTAGCCGTGACGCTCGAGCACCTCGACCGCGCGGTCGTCGATCGGAGCGCCGATCTCCTCCCGGCTGGTCGCCGCGCTCGTGAACACCACGTCGTCGAGTCCGCGCTCGGCGGCGACGCGCTCTGCCACCCGTTCGGCCATCGGGGATCGGCAGATGTTGCCCCAGCAGACGAAGACGACGCTGCGTGGGTCGCTGTCAGCCACGCCGCCCGCCCGCCCGCTCGTGTCGGTCGGTGCCGAGGATCCCGTTGACGATGAAGCTCACGATCGACACGACGATGGCGCCGCCGACCGCCGTCCAGAACCCGTCGACCTGCCAACCGACGTTCAGCAGACCCGCCAGCCAGGACGTGAGCAGCAGCATCAACGCGTTGATGACGATCAGGAACAGCCCGAGGGTGAGCAGCACCAGCGGGATGGTGACGATCTGGAAGATCGGCTTCAGGATCGCGTTGAGGACCCCGAAGATCAGCGCGACCACGAGCAGGGTCAGCACCTTGGAGGTCGTGTCCGACCCGCTCAGGCTGATGCCGCTGAAGATCCAGGTGGCGACGGCGAGGGCAGCCATGTTGGCGACCAGTCGGAGGAGGAAACCCATGTCGGCGATCCTTCCACGCGGGCGCGACCGAGCCCGTCAGGTGTCACCCGGGGATCCCCCGGGCGGCACCTGATCAGGGCCGTCGGTCGGTCAGCCGAGATTGCCCCGCTCGGCGTCGATGGTGGTGTCGTCGCCGTGGCCGGTCTTGACCACGGTGTGGCCGGGCAGACTCATCAACCGGGCCCTGATCGACGCCACGATCTGGTCGTGGTCGCTGAAGGACCGGCCGGTGGCGCCGGGTCCGCCGTTGAACAGGGTGTCGCCGGTGAAGACGACCCCGAGGTCGGGGGAGTAGAAGCAGACCGCACCGGGCGAGTGGCCGGGGGTGTGCAGGACCTCCAGGGCGATGTCGGCGATGGGGATCTGCTGGCCGTCGGCCAGGTCGCGGTCAGGGGGCTCGGCGTGGGTCAGTCGCCAGACCGGCAGGTCGGCCGGGTGCAGCAGAACCGGTGCCTCCACCGCGTGCCCGAGCTCGGGCGCCACCCGTACGTGGTCGTCGTGGGCGTGGGTGCAGAGGACGGCGATCACCCGGCGCTCCCCGACCAGCTCGAGGATCTCGCCGAGGTCGTGCGGGGCGTCGATGACCACGCACTCCTCGTCGTCGCCGACCACCCAGACGTTGTTGTCGACGTCGAAGGTCTGACCGTCCAGCGAGAAGGTGCCGGACGTGATCGTGTGGTCGATCCGGGCGTGCTGGCCGTCCCCGCCGCTACGGCTGCCGTGGTCGTCGCTCACAGGACCACCACGGACCGCAGGACCTCGCCGCCGTGCATCTTCTCGAACGCCGCGTCCACGTCACCGATCCCGATCGTCTCGGTGACGAAGGCGTCCAGCGGCAGCCTGCCCTGCCGGTAGAGGTCGATCAGCAGCGGGAAGTCACGGCTGGGCAGGCAGTCGCCGTACCAGGAGGACTTCAGTGAGCCGCCCCGACCGAACACGTCGAGCAGCGGCAGCTCCAGCTGCATCTGCGGGGTCGGCACCCCGACCAGGACCACGGTCCCGGCCAGGTCACGGGCGTAGAACGCCTGCTGGTAGGTCTCCGGTCGACCCACCGCGTCGATCACCACGTCCGCACCGTTGCCCCCGGTCAGGGCCTGGATGCCCTCGACCGCGTCGGTCTGCTTGGAGTTGATGGTGTGGGTGGCGCCCAGCTCGGTGGCCTTGGCCAGCTTCCGCTCGTCGATGTCCACGGCGATGATGGTCGCCGCCCCGGCCAGCCGGGCGCCGGCGATGGCGGCCACCCCGACGCCGCCGCAGCCGATCACGGCCACCGAGTCGCCCCGGCCGACGTTGCCGGTGTTGATGGCGGCGCCGAGCCCGGCCATCACCCCGCAGCCGAGCAGACCGGCCACCTCGGGCGCGGCTTCCGGGTCGACCTTGGTGCACTGGCCGGCCGCCACCAGGGTCTTGTCGATGAAGGCGCCGATGCCGAGAGCCGCGGACAGCTCGGTGCCGTCCTCCAGGGTCATCTTCTGGGTGGCGTTGTGGGTGCTGAAGCAGTACCAGGGGCGGCCACGCTTGCAGGCCCGGCAGGTGCCGCAGACGGCGCGCCAGTTGAGGATGACGTAGTCGCCGGGCGCCAGGTCCGCCACGCCGTCACCGACCGCCTCGACGATCCCGGCGGCCTCGTGACCCAGCAGGTACGGGTAGTCGTCGCCGATCCCGCCCTGGACGTAGTGCAGGTCGGTGTGGCAGACGCCGCAGGCCTGGACCTTGACCACGGCCTCACCCGGTCCGGGGTCGGGCACGTTGATGGTCACCAGCTCGACGGGCGCGTCCTTGCTGCGCGAGATGACTCCCTGGACCTGCTGCGGCACGTTGTCCTCCTGGATGGCGCCGACGAACGGGTCGTCGGTCGGCGGCTGCGTGATCGGATCGTCTGACGGGACGGTGGTTCGCCATCGTAGTGAGGGCCGACGACACCGCCGTACGCCCATGACGTCGTCGGTCACCGGATCCGTGACGAAATCGACTCGCGTTTAGCCTCGCTAACTAAGTACTGTGAACCGGTACAACCAGCCGCCTCTCAGGAATACCCGGGGACTGTCGGTGGCTGCTGGTGTTCTGGGATCTGTCGGCCGGGTCGATCCCACCCCGATGTGTACAACGATGAAAGTAAGGACGTCACCCCTCATGGCCAAGCAGCGTTCCTCCGCCTCGATGTGGCGGTTGCGCGGCTACCTGCTGCCGTACCGCACGCGCTTCATCATCATGTTCGTCCTGGCCGGCATCGGCGTGGGCGCCACCATCGTGATCCCGCTGGTCACCAAGGCCGTCATCGACGGTCCGATCGCCGACTCCGACTCCCGCGGCCTGCTGACCCTGGGGCTGTTCGCCGTCGCCCTGGGTGTGGTGGAGGCCGTCTTGATGTTCCTCCGGCGCTGGATCGTGTCCAAGGGGACCAACGGGGTGGAGACCGGCATCCGGCTCGACCTGTACGCGAAGCTCCAGCGGCTGCCGATGAGCTTCCACTCCCGCTGGCAGAGCGGTCAGCTGCTCAGCCGGATCATGAACGACCTCGCCACGGTGCGTCGCTTCCTCGGCTTCGGCCTGCTGTTCATCGTGGTGAACATCGTGCAGATCCTCGTCGTCACCGCCCTGCTGATCAACATGTACTGGCCGCTCGGTCTGGTCGTGCTGGCCTCGACCGTCCCGATCACCTGGATGTGTCTGCGCAACGAGCGGGAGTACACCCGGTTGTCCCGCAAGATCCAGGACCAGGTCGGTGACGTCGCCTCCACCGTCGAGGAGGGCGCGTACGGCCTGCGCGTGATCAAGTCCTTCGGTCGCGCCGCGCACATGTTCGACACCTTCGATGCCCGCAGCCGCCGGCTCTACGACATCTCGATGGAGCGGGTGCGGCTGAGCGCGAAGTTCTGGACCTTCCTCGAGGTCATCCCCAGCGCCACGCTGATCGTGGTCCTCGGCTTCGGCGCGGTCGCCGCCGGTCAGGGTCAGCTGACCCTGGGCTCGCTGGTCGCCTTCATCACCTTGATGCTGTCCCTGGTCTGGCCGGTCGCGGCTCTCGGCTTCCTGCTGGCCATGACCCAGGAGGCGTTCACCGCCGCCGACCGGATCATGGAGATCTTCGACGCCGAGGTGGAGATCGTGGACGGCACCGAGACGCTGGGCGCGGCCCGGGGCCGGGTGCGGTTCACCGACGTCGCCTTCCGCTACCCGGACTCGGCCGTCGACACGCTGCACGGCGTGAACCTGGAGATCGCCCCGGGCGAGACGATCGCGGTGGTCGGCACGACCGGGTCGGGCAAGACCATCCTGACCCAGCTCATCCCGCGGCTGTACGACGTCACCGCCGGCTCGATCAGCATCGACGGCGTCGACGTCCGCGACCTCCGGCTGACCGAGCTGCGCAGTGTCGTGGCGACCGCGTTCGAGGACCCCACGCTGTTCTCGATGTCGGCGCGGGAGAACCTGACCCTGGGCCGTCCGGACGCCAGCGAGGCCGACATCGCCGAGGCGGTCGAGGTGGCCCAGGCGCAGTTCGTCTACGACCTGCCCTGGGGGCTGGACACCCGCATCGGCGAGCAGGGCATGAGCCTGTCCGGTGGTCAACGTCAGCGGCTCGCGCTCGCCCGGGCGGTGCTGTCCAAGCCGCGGGTGCTGGTGCTCGACGACACCCTGTCCGCCCTGGACATCCACACCGAGGCCCTGGTCGAGGAGGCCCTGCAGCGGGTGCTGGTCGGGGTCACCGGCCTCGTCGTCGCCCACCGGGCGTCCACGGTGCTGCTGGCCGACCGGGTGGCCATGCTGTCCGGCGGCACCCTGACCCACATCGGCACGCACGCCGAGCTGCTGGCCACCGTGCCGGAGTACCGCGAGCTGCTGTCCGCCGAGTACGCCGAGGAGATGTCGGCATGACCGCCGTCGACCAGCACGAGAACCGTCGTCGGGACGAGCTCGAGCGCGACCGCCGCGCGTCGGAGCGGACCGGGGTCGAGGAGTGGCGCGGCGTCGCCGCCGAGCACGACGACGAGATGGCCGACCGGGCCAGCGGCTTCCTCAAGAAGCGCAGCCGGGCGCTGCTGCTGGACCTGCTGCGGCCGTACCTGAAGGTCGTCTGGCTGCTGGTGGCGATCGTGGTCATCGAGAACGCGGCCCGGCTGTCCATCCCCTGGTTGGTCCAGCGGGGCATCGACTTCGGTATCCCGCCCCTGCTGGCGGGCGGCAGCGGGACCGCGCTTTACGAGACCATCGGGCTGATGCTCGGCGCCCTGGTGGTGCAGACCGTCAGCCGGGTGTTCTTCCTGCGGGAGTCGGGGCGGGTCGGTCAGAAGGTGCTGCTCGAGCTGCGCCGCCGGCTGTTCGTCCACTTCCAGAAGCTCGACGTCCGCTTCCACGACCGCTACACCACCGGCCGGGTCGTGTCGCGGCTGACCAACGACATCGATGCCATCATGGAGCTTCTCCAGGGCGGCTTCGACGGTCTGGTCACCGCCGTCCTGACGATGGTCGGCGTCGGCGTGCTGCTGCTGACCCTGGACTTCAAGCTCGGGGCGGTCTGCCTGATCGGCTTCCCGATCCTGATGCTGCTGGTGCGCTGGTTCTCCCGCGCGTCCTCGCTGACCTACCGCCGGGTGCGGGAGAGCTCGGCGCTGGTCATCGTGCAGTTCATCGAGACGATGACCGGGATCCGCGCGGTGCAGTCCTACCGCCGGGAGCCGCGCAACGCCGAGATCTTCTCCGATGTCGCGCACCGCTACCAGGACGCCAACGTCAAGTCGTTCCGGCTGGTCGCCATCTTCATGCCGGGGGTCCGGCTGGTCGGCAACGTGACCATCGGCATCGTGCTGCTCTACGGCGGCTGGCGGGTGATGCACGGCGAGATGACCGTCGGTGTGCTGACCGCCTTCCTGCTCTACCTGCGGATGTTCTTCGAGCCCATGCAGGAGATCAGCCAGTTCTACAACACGTTCCAGTCCGCCTCGGCGGCCCTGGAGAAGCTGTCCGGGGTGCTGGAGGAGGACCCCACGGTCAGGGAGCCGGAGCACCCGGTGCCGCTGCCGCACGCGCGGGGCACGGTCCGGTTCGAGGGCGTGCAGTTCTCGTACGTGCCCGAGCGCACCGTGCTGCCGGGTCTGGATCTGTGCATCCCGGCCGGTCAGACGGTGGCTCTGGTCGGCACCACCGGCGCCGGCAAGACCACGATCGCCAAGCTGATGTCGCGGTTCTACGACCCGACCGGCGGGGAGGTGCTGCTGGACGGCGTGGATCTCCGCCAGCTGCGCGACACCGACCTGCGTCGGGCGGTGGTCATGGTGACCCAGGAGAACTTCATGTTCGACGGGTCGATCGGCAGCAACATCGAGTTCGGCAAGCCCGGCGCCAGCCAGAGCGAGATCGAGGGCGCGGCCCGCGCCGTCGGTGCGCACGAGTTCATCTCCGCGCTGCCCGAGGGCTACGCGACCGACGTCGGCAAGCGCGGCGCCCGGCTCTCCGCCGGTCAGAAGCAGCTGGTCGCCTTCGCCCGGGCCTTCCTGGCCGATCCGGCGGTGCTGATCCTGGACGAGGCGACCTCGAGCCTGGACGTCCCCAGCGAGCGGCTGGTGCAGCAGGCGCTGCGGACGATCCTGGCCGACCGGACCGCGGTGATCATCGCCCACCGGCTGTCCACCGTCGACATCGCCGACCGGGTGCTGGTGCTGGAGCACGGACGGGTGATCGAGGACGGCACTCCGTCCGACCTGGTCGACGCCGACGACGGTCAGTACGCCTCGTTGCACCGGGCCTGGCGGGAGTCCCTGGCCTGATTGGCGGCCGTCGGCGTACGGGGACGGCGGGCTCTCGGTCGTACCGTTCAGCGGTGGATCGGAGCCTCGTCGACCAGCGTGTCCGAGCTGTCGGGGACGCGGTGGCCGGCCGCGGACTGGGCGGACTCGACGGCCTGCAGGTCTGGCTGCCGGACCAGGAGCCGGTCGAGCACCACTGGACCGAGGACGTACGGCGGGACGTCTTCTCGGTCTCGAAGACGTTCGTGTCGGCGGCCGTCGGGATCGCCGAGGCGGAGGGCCTGCTGAGCCTCGACGACCCGGTGCTCGACCACCTCCACCCGCACGCGTCGGCGGCGGCTGTCGGGACCGAGTCGATCACCATCGACCAGCTGCTGACCATGACGTCCGGCATCGTCTACCGCTGGGAGGACGAGGACATGGTCGACGTCGACCCGGCCCGGGTCGTCCTGTCGGCGCCGTTAA
>JBMDXL010000810.1:0-2471 GCA_048594465.1 Microlunatus sp.
CGGCGGGTGCCGATCCTGGGCGGCGGGGTCGGCGCGGTGATGGACGGGATCGCCACCCACCAGATCGGCAAGTACGCCAAGAGCGAGCTCGTCGTCCGGCGGTCCCTGGCCTCCTGAGGCGCCCCTCCGACGCCGTCGCGATCCAAGCTCCCGCCCGGCGGCTGTTCACTGGATCACATCGGCTTGCCGTTCCCGGTCGACGCGTCTTACGTTAGGCCAGGCTCACCTTGCGAGCCGCGGTCCAGCCGATGCCATCCGGGGCTCTCGACACCGCTGAGCACGAGGATCGTCCATGCTGGCCAACTACCTCATCGGCCTGCGCGAAGGTCTCGAGGCCGCCCTCGTCGTCAGCATCCTGGTGGCCTACCTGGTCAAGTCCGACCGCCGTCACCTGCTGCCCCGGATCTGGCTCGGCGTCGGCATCGCCGTGGGGGTCTCGCTGCTGTTCGGCGCCGTGCTCACCTTCGGCCCGAAGGGGCTCACCTTCGAGGCGCAGGAGGCCATCGGCGGCTTCCTCTCCATCGTCGCAGTCGGCTTCGTCACCTGGATGATCTTCTGGATGGCCAGAGCCGCCAGGAGCATGTCCGGCGAGCTCAAGGCGGCGGTGGACAAGGCCGCCGACGCCAAGCCGTGGTCGCTGATGGTCGTGGCCATGCTGGCCGTCGGCCGCGAGGGCCTCGAGACCGCACTGTTCATGTGGGCCGCGACCCAGGCCAGCACCCGCGGGGCCGGCAGCAGCGCCGTCCCGCTGCTCGGGGCGCTGTTGGGACTGCTCACGGCGGTGCTGCTGGGCTACCTGTTCTACTCCGGCGCGGTCCGGATCAACCTGACCAGGTTCTTCACCTGGACGGGTGCCTTCCTGATCATCGTGGCCGGCGGCGTGCTGGCGTACGGGATCCACGACCTGCAGGAGGCCGGCATCCTGCCCGGGCTCGGCAACCTGGCCTTCGACGTCAGCCACATCATCCCGCCGACCTCGGTCGGCGGCACCCTGCTCAAGGGCATCTTCAACTTCTCCCCGGCCACCACCTGGCTCGAGGCCATCGCCTGGGTGCTCTACGTGGTGCCGACCATGACCCTCTTCCTGCGGCGCATCCGGCACCGCAGCACTCCCAAGCCGGCCCCCGTGGCCGTCCCGGCGTCAGGAACCTCGCGATGACCCCGTCCCCTTCGCGGATGAGTCTGCCCCGCTCGCGCCGCTTCGGCACCCGTACGGCCGCGGCCACCGCCGCCCTGGCTCTCGGACTGCCGCTGCTGGCTGGCTGCACCGACAACGTGGCGGCGGGCGGCGAGGCCTCGGCCGATCCCCGCGCCCTGACCGTGACCGCCACCGACACCGCCTGCGACGTCTCGGCGACCACCGCCCCGTCGGGCAACCTGCGGTTCAGCGTGAGCAACACCGGCAGCAAGGTGAACGAGTTCTACCTGCTGGCCGAGGACGGCCTGCGGATCATCGGCGAGGTCGAGAACATCGGTCCGGGTCTGACCCGCGACCTGGTCCTGCAGGCGCCCGCCGGCAAGTACTTCACCGCCTGCAAGCCGGGCATGGTCGGCGACGGCATCCGGGCCGAGTTCACCGTCAGCGACTCCGGCGAGACGCTGGCCCCGAACGCCGACGAGAAGGCGCTGGTCGACCAGGCCAACACCCTCTACGCCGCGTACGTCCGCGACCAGACCGACCAGCTGCTCACCAAGACGCAGGAGTTCACCACCGCGTACGCCGCCGGCGAGGACGACCGGGCCCGGGAGCTCTACGCCGTGGCCCGGGTCCACTGGGAGCGGATCGAGACCGTGGCCGAGTCGTTCGGCGACCTCGACCCGGAGATGGACGCCCGCGAGGCCGATCTGGAGCCCGGTCAGAAGTGGACCGGCTGGCACCGGATCGAGAAGGACCTGTGGCCGGAGCGGGCCAAGGACTACACCCCGATGACCGCCGACGAGCGGTCCGAGGCGGCCAGCAACCTGCTGGCCAACACCGAGACGCTCTACAAGCGGACGCGGGACATGTCCTTCACCGCCGACCAGATCGCCAACGGTGCGAAGGGACTGCTGGACGAGGTGGCCACCGGCAAGGTGACGGGCGAGGAGGAGTACTGGTCGCGCACCGACCTGTGGGACTTCCAGGCCAACGTCGACGGGGCCCGGGTCGCGTTCGACGGTCTCAAGCCGTTGCTCCAGGCCCGGGAGGAGACCGCCCTGATGGACCAGATCCAGACCAGGTTCACCGCCCTGCAGGCGCTGCTCGACGAGCACAAGGACGGCGACGGCTTCGTCACCTACGACAAGCTCAGCCCCGAGCAGGTCAAGCAGCTCTCCGACGCCGTGAACGCCCTGTCCGAGCCGCTGTCCAAGCTGACCGCCGCGGTCATCTGACAGCTCATGGAGCGAAACCCACGTCAGATGTCGACACCGGTGCAGAAGACGGATGAGGGCCGCGGGGTGTCCCGGCGCGGGCTCCTCGGCGCGGCCGG
>JBMDXL010000811.1:0-3791 GCA_048594465.1 Microlunatus sp.
TTCGCCAGCGAGTACGGCGTGGTGGTGACCAGCGGCGAGCAGACGGTGCGGGCCGAGGCCGCCGACGCCCAGCAGGCGCGGGTGCTGGGCACCACGAAGCGGGCGCCGCTGCTGGTGCAGGAGCGGGTGACGTACGCCGGCGAGCGGGCCATCGAGCTGTCCACCTCCTGGTACCGCGCCGACCGCTACCGGATCCACATGGCCATCACCCCGCGTGGGGCCCGGGAGAACTGACGCGCCGATGGAGCCCGGGTCGATGGAACTTGGTCTGCCCCCCGACGCCGCCTACGGTCGGGACATGAGTGTGCAGCGCGGGGTCCGGCCGTGGTTCACCAGCGGGTCGCCGTACGAGGAGCTGGCGCTCCCGTTCGACCCGACCGCGCCGCAGCAGCGGGTGACCAAGCGCAAGCGGCGGTTCGTCTCCCGGGTGGTCAGCCTGGTGATCACCCTGGCGATCATGGCGGCCATCTTCTGGTGGCAGCGCGAGCAGTTCGACGCGGCCACGGCCCCCTGGGTGCTGTACGGGATCGTCATCGGCCTGTCGCTGACGTTCCTGGTCGTCGCCTTCCTGGCCTGGCGGCAGGCCCGGAAGATCCTGGCCGGTCTCGGTCAGGGACTGGCCCTGCGGCTGGGCCGGCCCGGGGTGGAGATCGCCGGCTCGTACGTGTCGTGGGACGACCTCGGCGGACTCGCGGTCACCAAGGGCAAGCTCGGCCACGGACCGCAGCTGACCGTCACCCGCACCGACGGCTACTCGCTGTCGGTGCCGCTGGACCAGCTCGACGTCTACCCGGCGACCCTGGACAGCACGGCGCGGGCGTACTCGGGTGGTCGTTTCGGGGTCGACCTCACCGCGCTGGAGAACTGAGCCGGTCGGGACGGGCCGGGTAGACCATCGCCCGCGGTGGTCGTACGCACGCAGACCCCCTCGGCACGGTGCTCGTTTTGCTGCAAGACTGACCCCGTCCGGTCAGGCACCGGCGGTTCGGTTTCCCGCGCAGAAAAGAGTGACGCATGCCCATCGCAACTCCCGAGGTCTACGCCGAGATGATCGACAAGGCGAAGCAGGGACACTTCGCCTACCCGGCGATCAACGTCAGCTCCTCGCAGACCCTGAACGCGGCTCTGCAGGGCTTCACCGAGGCCGGCTCCGACGGCATCGTCCAGGTGTCCACCGGTGGCGCGGAGTACCTCTCGGGCCCGACGGTCAAGAACATGGTCTCCGGCAGCGTCGCGCTGGCCGAGTACGCCCACGAGGTCGCCAAGAACTACCCGGTGACCATCGCGCTGCACACCGACCACTGCCCCAAGCCCAAGCTGGACGGCTTCGTCCGGCCGCTGCTGGCCATCTCCGCCGAGCGGGTGAAGAACGGCCGCAACCCCCTCTTCCAGTCCCACATGTGGGACGGCTCGGCCGTGCCGGTCGAGGAGAACCTGGCGATCGCCGACGAGCTGCTGGCCCTGACCAGCGCCGCCAAGATCATCCTGGAGATCGAGGTCGGCGTCGTCGGTGGCGAGGAGGACGGCGTCAGCAACGAGATCAACGACAAGCTCTACACCACCGTCGAGGACGGGCTGCGGACCATCGAGGTCCTCGGGTCGGGCGAGAAGGGCCGCTACATCACCGCCCTGACCTTCGGCAACGTGCACGGTGTCTACAAGCCGGGTGCGGTCAAGCTGCGTCCCGAGGTGCTGAAGGACATCCAGGAGCAGGTCGGCGCCAAGATCGGCAAGGACAACCCCTTCGACCTGGTCTTCCACGGCGGTTCCGGCTCGACCCTGGAGGAGATCCGGGCCGCTGTCGACTACGGCGTGATCAAGATGAACATCGACACCGACACCCAGTACGCGTTCAGCCGGCCCGCCGCCGGTCACTTCTTCACCAACTACGACGGCGTGCTGAAGATCGACGGCGAGGTCGGAAACAAGAAGGCGTACGACCCGCGCGCCTGGGGCAAGGCGGCCGAGGCCGGCATGGCCCAGCGCATCCACACCGCGTGCGAGGACCTGCGCAGCGTCGGCACCTCGCTGAGCGCCTGACCCCCGCGATCGGGACCCGGGCGGTCCCGACCGGGGAGGTTCCGGCCTGGTCGGGACCGGCCCGGTCGGGACCGAGCTGGTCGGGACGGGTCTGGTCAGGATCGACCCGGTCAGGACGGGCCCGGCCGGGCCGTCTCGAGTGGTCGGCGCGAACCGCCGACCCGACGACGGCAGCTCCCTCCGCGGGAGCGGGCAGACTGGCTCCGTGACCACCACCACCAGCGGGACAGAGCTCACCGGGCCGGTCCCCATCAGTCGCGTCTGGTCGGGGACCAAGGTGCTCGCCGAGGACCTCGCCGGGGAGGACCTCGGTGACGTCCTCGACCTGCACGACGACGCGTCGGCGTGGTGGGTGTTGGACCGTTCCAGCGACTACGCGCGGGACGAGCTCGAGCGGGTCATCGCGGAGTTCGGTCTCGACCGGCTGGTGGTCCACGAGCTGCTGGCCGACGACCACCGGGCGAAGTTCGAGGAGATCGGTCAGGCCCGGTTGGTGCTGACCAACGCGGTGTCCCTGGACGAGGCCACCGCGAAGGTGACGGTGCACCCGGTGAGTCTGCTGGTGACCGACCGGGCCGTCGTCTGCCTGGCCGACGTCGGACCCGGGGTCGATCCCGGCCGGTGGCTGGCCGTCGCCGGCGACCGGCTGGCCAAGGGCGGGACCGAGGCCGCTCTGCAGATCATCATGATGGGCGTCGTGGACAGCTACGCCGCCGTGGTCGACTGGCTGGAGCAGGCCGGTGACGAGCTGGCCGACGACCTCTTCGGCGGTCGGCCGCTGTCCAAGGACCGCCAGCTCTGGGCCTTCCGGCTGCGGACGGGTCTCACCGGGGTGCGGCGGGTGACGGCCCCGATGCGTACGGTGATGACCGATCTGCGTGACCGCTTCCAGCAGGCCCCGGTGCCCAAGGGGAAGCGGAAGGACCCGCTGGTCGCCCGGCGGTGGAACCTGATCGCCGAGCACCATGAGCGGGTCGCCGCCGCCGCCGACACCCTGCGGGAGTCCCTGGCCACGGTGCTCGACACCAGCCTGGCTCTGGCCGACGTCCAGCTGAACGTGGTGATGAAGAAGCTCACCGGGTGGGCGGCCATCATCGCCGTCCCCACTCTGGTCACCGGCTTCGTCGGGATGAACGTCAGCTTCCCGTTCGACGGGACCGCTGTGGGCTTCTGGTTCTACCTGGCGATCATGGTGGTCAGCGCGGTCGCGCTCTATCTGACCTTCAAACGCCGCGACTGGATCTAGCGGGGCGGTCTCCGGCGTCGGGCCTTCGGGTTCGTCCATGGTCTTCGCGGGCTCGGCCGGGGAATCGAACTTTCCGTCAGTGGACGGGTTGTGCTGCGCCGAGCGGGCTGGGGGCTTGAGCTTTCCGTCAGTCGACGGGTTGTCCTGCGCCATACGGCTGGGAGCTTGAACTTTCCGTCAGTCGACGGTGTTTGACGCGCTTCGCGCCCGAGGAGGCCGAAGTCTCCGTCGATCGACGGAATGTTCAGCGTCGTGGAGTGCAGGACCGCCGAGTTGCGGTCGATTGACGGAATGTTCAGCGCCGAGACGTGCGGGGCCGCCGGAGTTGCCGCCGGAGTTGCCGTCGACTGACGGAATCTTCCGGCTGGCCACCCGGGGCAGTCAGCCACAGGCCACGAAGGCCACGGTCGCTCGTGCGGCGACGTGAGCTCGACCGGACCGCAGACAGCGCGACACGCCGTCGGTGAGCCGGGTCGAGCTGAGTTCGACGCAACAGGCGCCCGCC
>JBMDXL010000812.1:0-2385 GCA_048594465.1 Microlunatus sp.
CCGGCCCGCCCCAGCCCGAACATTCCGTCACTCGACCACTTCTTCGACCCCCCCGGCCCACCCTGGCTCGTACTTTCCGTCAGCCGACGACTTCTTCGACCTCCCGGCCCGCCCCGGCTCGAACATTCCGTCACTCGACCACGTCGTCGACCTCCCGGTCCGCCCCGGGCCGCCCCAGCCCGCCCCGGTCCGCCCCCGGCCCGGCCCGACATTCCGTCAGCCGACCGCTTCCTCAGCCACCCCGAGCTGCCCGCCCCGAACATCCCGTCGTCTGACGGATTCTTCAACACCCACCGACACCCCGAACGCCAACAAGCGGCCCCGCCGTGCGGAACCGCTTCCTGGGTCGACCTCGAAGACGCGGGGTCAGATGATGCGCTGCAACCAGCCGTGGGTGTCCTCGACGCGTCCGTACTGGATGTCCATCAGCGTCTTGCGCAACGCCGCGGTCACCTCGCCGGTCTCGCCGGAGCCGACGACCACGTCGCCTTCGTCGTTGTGCAGCGAAGCGATCGGGGTGATGACCGCCGCTGTCCCGCAGGCGAACATCTCGCTGATCCGTCCGCTCAGCAGACCCTCGAGGGTCTCGGCCACGCTGATCCGCCGCTCTACGGGGGTGAGACCCCACTCGGTGGCCAGGGTCAGGATCGAGTCGCGGGTGACGCCCTCCAGGATCGAGCCGTTCAGCTCGGGCGTGACGATCTCGCCGTCGGTGGTGATCAGGTAGACGTTCATCCCACCGAGCTCCTCGAGCCAGGTGTGCTCGGCGGCGTCGGCGAACATGACCTGGTCGCAGCCGTGCTCGGCGGCCTCCTGCTGGGCGATCAGGCTGGCCGCGTAGTTGCCGCCGCACTTGGCCGCACCGGTGCCCCCCGGGGCCGCCCGGGTGTAGGTGGTGGAGATCCAGATCCGGACCGGCTTCACCCCGGAGGCGAAGTACGAGCCGGCCGGGCTGGCGATGCAGCAGTAGGTGACGCGGTGAGCGGCCCGGACCCCGAGGAAGGCCTCGGAGGCGAACATAATGGGCCGCAGGTAGAGCGTCTTCTCCCCGCCCGACGGGACCCACTCGACGTCCGCGGCGACCAGGGCCGCGATGCTGCCCAGGAAGTCGCCGGCCTCGAGCACCGGCAGGGTCAGCCGCTGCGCGGACCGGGCGAACCGGGCGGCGTTCTGGTCGGCGCGGAACAGCCAGACGCTGTCGTCGGCGTGCCGGTAGGCCTTGAGCCCCTCGAAGATCTCCTGCGCGTAGTGCAGCACCGCCGTCGCCGGGTCGATCGCGAAGGGTCCGTACGGCACCACAGCGGAGTCGTGCCAGCCGTCGGCCAGGGTCCAGGTGGCGACCGCCATGTGGTCGGTGAAGTTGGTCCCGAACCCCGGATCGTCCAGGATCGCCGCCCGCGCCGTCGCGGACCGGGGGTGGGGGTTCCTGCGCTGCTCGAACTCCAGCGCCAATCGGTTGGCCATGATGGTCACGCTAACGCACCTCCTGAGATGGCCCTGACCGGCGGACAGGGCGTGGTTACGATGCGCCGGTGACCGCATCGACGAGTTCCCGACCCATCCAGCTCGCCGTGATCGGCGGTGACGGGATCGGACCTGAGGTCGTCGCCGAGGGACTCAAGGTCCTCGACGCCGTGGTCGGTGAGGGCGTGGTCACCACCACGCACCACGACCTGGGCGCGAGCCACTGGCAGCGCACCGGTGAGGTGCTGCCGGACTCCACGTTGGCCGAGCTGGCGCGGGCCGACGCGATCCTGCTCGGCGCCGTCGGGGCGGCGCCCGGCGCCACCGACGTGCCCAGCGGGCTGCTCGAGCGGGGTCTGCTGCTCAAGCTGCGCTTCGCCTTCGACCACTACGTGAACCTGCGACCCAGCCGGCTGTTCCCCGGCTCGGTCACTCCCCTGTCGCCGGCGGTGACCGGCAAGGGCGAGATCGACTTCGTCGTCGTCCGCGAGGGCACCGAGGGCCTGTACGTGGGCAACGGCGGCACGGTCCGGGCGGGCACCCCCGCCGAGATCGGCACCGAGGTCAGCATCAACACCGCGTACGGCGTCGAACGCGTCATCCGGGACGCCTTCGAGCGAGCCACCCGCCGCCGCAACAAGATCACCCTGGTGCACAAGCACAACGTGCTGGTGCACGCCGGTGGCCTGTGGAACCGGCTGTTCACCGAGGTCGCCCGCGAGTACCCGCAGGTGACCACCGACTACCTGCACGTCGACGCCGCCACCATCTTCTTGGTGCAGGACCCGGCCCGGTTCGACGTGATCGTGACCGACAACCTGTTCGGCGACATCCTCACCGACCTGGCCGCGGCGGTCACGGGCGGCATCGGCCTCGCCGCGAGCGGCAACATCAACCCCTCGGGCGCCTTCCCGTCGATGT
>JBMDXL010000813.1:0-3157 GCA_048594465.1 Microlunatus sp.
TCGGCGGCGATCCGCAGGCACGCGCGCACCCCGCCGAGCGGCTGGACCTTGAGCACGGCCACGTCGGCCGCGCCCCGGCGGGCCACCAGGTAGGGGTCCTCGGCCCGCCGGATCGACTCGTCGGCGGCGATCGGCACCTCGACCCCGGCCCGGGCCAGCGCGACCCGGAGCGCGACCAGGTCGTCGACGGTCCGGCAGGGCTGCTCGGCGTACTCCAGGCCGTAGCCGGCCAGCCGACCGAGCGCGTCGGCGGCCTGGGTGATGTCCCAGGCGCCGTTGGCGTCCACCCGGATCCGCCCGTCCGGCCCGAGGGCGTCCCGGACCGCGGCCACCCGGGCCAGGTCGTCGGCCGGGCCCTGGCCGGGCTCGGCCACCTTGATCTTCACCGTCCGGCAGCCGGCGGCCAGCACCAGGGCGGCGGCCCGGTCCGGGTCCACGGCCGGGACGGTCGCGTTGACCTCGATCTCGTCGCGCACCGGCGGCGGCCACCCCTGCTCGGCCGCCTCGTCCGCGGCCCGCCACCAGGGGACGATCTCGTCGCCGTCGTAGTCCAGGAACGGGCTCCACTCCGCCCAGCCCGCCGGGCCCGACCAGACCATCCCGTGCCGGACGGTGAGGCCCCGGAACCGGGTGCGCAGCGCGATCGCGTACGTGTGCGGCACGGGGCGAGCGTACGCGGCGGGCGGCGGCCGGGCCGGCCGGCGACCGCGCCGACGTCAGTCGGGCAGCCGCTGGTGCACCCGGGCCGCCTGCCGGGTCAGGTGGTCCCGCTCGGCCGCGTACGGCGCCCGTCCGGCGGCCTCGGCGTAGAGACGGGCCGCGAGGGCCAGATCACCGGCGGCCTCGTGCAGGTGGGCCGCCACCGCGGTCCGGCGGGGCACGGACTCCGCCACCTCGCCCAGCGCGGCCAGACCGGCACGGGGTCCGTCGGCCTCGCCCACGGCCACCACGCGGTTCAACCGCACCACGGGTGAGTCGGTGAACCGGAGCAGCTCGTCGTACCACTCGACGATCTGCACCCAGTCGGTCTCCGCCGACGAGCGCGCGTCGGCGTGCAGCGCGGCGATGGCGGCCTGCGCCTGGTAGGGCCCCAGCCGGTCCCGGGCCAGGGCGTCCTGCAGCAGGTCCACCCCCTCGGCGATCAGGTCCGTCCGCCAGCGGGACCGGTCCTGCTCGGCCAGCGGGACCAGCCGACCGCGGTCGTCCGTGCGGGCGTCGCGCCGGGCGTGGTGCAGCAGCATCAGGGCCAGCAGGCCGGCGACCTCAGGCCGGTCCGGCCCGTCGGCGACCAGCCGGACCAGCTCCCGGGTGAGTCGGATCGCCTCGGCCACCAGGTCGACGTCCCCGCTGTAGCCCTCGTTGAACACCAGGTAGAGGGTGGTCAGCACGGTGGAGAGGTCACCGGGCCGGTCGAAGCGGACGTCGGTGACGGTCCGCTTGGCCCGGCTGATCCGCTGGGCCATGGTCGCCTCCGGCACCAGGTAGGCCGCCGCGATCTGCCGGGTGGTCAGACCGCCGACCGCACGCAGGGTCAGCGCCACGGCCGACGCCGGCGTCAGGGCCGGGTGCGCACAGCGCAGATAGAGCTCCAGCGTGTCGTCGGCCGCGGGGACCGGACCCGGCTCGGGCTCGTGCTGCTGTCTCTCCTCCCGCCCACGGCGGGCGGTGTCGGACCGGGTGAGGTCGAGGAACTTGCGCCACGCGACCGTGATCAGCCAGGCCTTCGGATCCCGGGGCGGGTCGTCGGGCCAGGTCTGCACCGCGGTCAGCAGCGCCTCCTGGACCGCGTCCTCAGCCGTGGCGAAGTCCGCTCCGCGACGGACGAGGACGGCCAGGACCGCCGGACTCAGCTCGCGCAGCAGCGGCTCGTCCAGCGGGACGCTCACTCGCTGACCGTGGGCGCCTCGGTCAGGAACGGTCGCACCTCCAACCACTCGTGGATCGGCTCGCCGTTCTCGCCGGGGGCGGCCGAGAGCTCACCAGCCAGCTCGATCGCGCGCTCGTACGAGTCGACGTCGATCACCATCCAGCCGGCGATCAGGTCCTTGGTCTCGGCGAACGGGCCGTCGGTGACCGGCGGCCGGCCGGGACCGTCGTAGCGGACGAAGGTCCCCTCGGGCGACAGCGCCTGACCGTCCACGAACTCCCCGGACTCCTCGAGCCGGGCCGCGAAGTCATTCATGTAGCCGATGTGGGCGTCGATCTCCTCGGGCGTCCAGTGCTGCATCGGGCGGATGTCCACGACGTTCTCCGGACCGGCGTTGCGACGGTAGTGCTTGAGCAGCAGGTACTTGGCCATGACAGGACTCCTTCGGCTGGTGCGCCCCATTGTGGGACGCGCTCGATCCTGGGACGTCGCCGGTCGGGGCTTCTCGACATCGTCGCCAGCTTTTTTCTCCGATCGGTCCGCGGGTCGTCGGGGCCACCGGGTCTGGGAGGATGCGACCGTGACTGCGCCGGGACTGGGAGCCGTGCTGACGGCCATCGTGACACCGTTCGACACCGACCTGAACGTGGACGAGGAGGCCTTCGTCGCGCTGCTGCACCATCTCGCCGGGCACGGGTCCGACGGCTTCGTGGTCTGCGGCACCACCGGCGAGGCGAGCACGCTCACCGACGAGGAGCACCTGCGGGTGATCGAGCTGGCCGTCCAGGAGCGGCCGTCCGGGGCCACCATCATCGCCGGCACCGGCTCGAACAACACCTCGCACGCCGTGCACCTGACCGAACGGGCCACCGAGCTGGGCGCCGACGCGGTGCTGAGTGTGACGCCGTACTACAACCGGCCCAACCGCCGCGGGATCCTGGCCCACTACGCCGAGGTCGCCCGGGCCACCGACAAGCCGATCGTGCTCTACAACATCCCGACCCGGACCGGTCTCGACCTGCCCAACGACCTGCTGGCCGAGCTGGCCCAGCTCGACCACGTGGCGTACGTGAAGCAGGCCAACAACGCCAACCTGGCCCCGATCGACGGGCTCGGTCTCTACGCCGGCAACGACGAGGCGTTCCTGACCACCCTGGAGCTCGGCGGCTGCGGCGGCATCCTGGTGGCCAGCCACCTGGTCGGGGAGCAGATGCGCCGGATGGTCGACGAGCCGGACCAGCGGGCCGAGATCGACGCGTCGCTGCGGGACGTGTACGCCGCCATGGGTCT
>JBMDXL010000814.1:0-6281 GCA_048594465.1 Microlunatus sp.
CGCCCCAGCCAACGCCGCCCGGCAACTGATCCGCTGCGCCGGCCAGAAGCAGCGCATCCGCACCGCCGTCGTGACGGGCTCGGCGGCGGCGGTCCTGGTGGCCGCGTCCGCGACGGTGGACCTGGTGGTGCTGCAGCGCGGTGAGCGGCACGCGCCGGGCAGTCGGATCCCCGGGGCGGCCGCGTCGGCAGGCGGCTCGACGACCTCGTCGGTGACGTCGCGCGCGGCCTGCCCTGTGCTCGTGGTGCACGACGACGACCAGACCGCCGTGCGTCGGGGCCTGCTGGTGCTGCTCGACTGCGGCTCAGCGGTCGGCCCAGGTCTCGGGCAGGCGTTCGGGGAGGCCCAGCGACGCGGGGCGCCACTCACGGTGGTGCTCGTCGACCCCGCGTCCGGTCCGGGGACGTCGGGCGCGCCGGCCCGCCCGACCGCGGTGGCCGACCACGATGCCCTCCGGGTCTGGCGGTGCCGCTTCCCCCGCGTTCCGGTGACCGAGGTGGTGGTGAACCCCTTCGAGGCGGGGGTCGTGCTGCGGCTCGCCCAGGTCTGCGAGCTCCTGGTCGTCACCCGGCGGGCGACCGTCGGGGCCGACCGGACCGCCTTGGGCGCGATCGCGCGACGGCTGGTCGAGCAGGCCCGGTGCCCGGTCCTGGTGGTGCCGCCCGACCGCCTGCCCCTCGGGCACCGTCCCACCGATCACCCGGCGGGCGCTCCGACCCCAAGTGCGGGACCGAGCGCTGCGACGCCGATCGAGCGAGATGCGTACGGGTGCCGTCGGGTCGGTCTGGCGCCCGTCGCTCCCGCCCCGGCCCCCGCTCAGGCGGTGGCCGGCGCCGGGTCGTAGGTGGGCAGCTGGATCCTCTCCGCCGTGGGCGAGAACACCTTGCCGGCCACCTTCTGCACCCAGGGCCGGGACGCGATCCGCAGCACCGTGTTGAAGCCCGCGATCCCTGCCCGGGTGCGCGGGTTGGCCAGCCGGGGCGTGCCCGGCGGGAGGTCCTGGGCCTGCTCCACGTACGGCCGCATGATCGACTCGTACGCGGCGAAGGCCTCGCGGTGACCGGGGCGGGTGGCCAGCTCGCCGGCCAGCACGTAGGCGCCGGTCAGGGCCAGACTCGTGCCCATCCCGCTGATCGGCGACGCGCAGTAGGCGGCGTCGCCGAGCACGGCGGTCCGGCCCGACGACCAGCGCGGCGCCTTCACCTGCGCGAGCGCCTCGAAGTAGAGCTCGTGGTCGTCCAGCGCGTCCAGGATCCGGGGCACCTCCCAGCCGACCCCGGCGAACCGGTGCCGGAGCAGATCCCGTTGACCGGCGGCGTCCCACCGCTCGTAGCCACGGGGCTCGGACAGGAAGGACAGGGTGGCTCTCGTGGTGCCCACGTTGTCCGGACGCAGCGTCGAGGTCCGGCTGCCCGGGGCGTTGAACCACCGCGCCCAGGCGCTGTCGGAGTCGGTCCGGGGGATGGTCAGGTAGGCGGTGTACATGTCGAGCGAGGCCACCTCGGGCTCGTCGCCGAGGATCAGGGTCCGGGTGCTGGAGCGGATGCCGTCGGCCGCGACCACCAGGTCGAAGGTCCGTGGCTGCCCGTGCGCGAAGGTGACGTGGACGGCCTGGTCGTCCTGGTCCAACCCGGTGATGTGGTCGCCGAAGACGTACTCGACCCGGTCGACCGTCTGGTCGACGAGCAGCCGGGCCAGGTCCCCCCGGAGGATCTCCAGCTCCGCCGTCGGTCCGTCGGAGTCCGACGTCCCCGCCGGGAACGCCGCGATGGTGCGGTCGTCGGCGTCGACGAAGCGGACCCCGGCCTCGCCGGTGGTGGCCGCCCGGATGGCGTCCTCCAGCCCCAGCCGCCGGGCCACCTCGCGACCGGCGCCGCGGACGTCGACGTTCTGGCCGCCGGGACGGAGCTCGGGCGAACGCTCGATCACCGTCACCTCGAACCCGTAGCGGTGGAGCCAGGCGGCGAGGGCGGGGCCGGCGATGCTGGCGCCGGAGATCAGGACGGTGGTCACCGGCGTGCTTCCGGTGCGGCTCCGCTGCTGGATGCGGACCGGGCGACCTCCACCGCAGGCCCGTGTCCACGAATGACGTCGTCCGGCCCCGGCGCCCGGCCGGGTGGCACCCTTGCGGGCATGTCGGAAGCGGAGGAGAAGAGCCTCGATCTCGTGCAGCGCATGGTCATCTCGGCCATTCTCTGCGTCGTGTTCGGGGCGCCGACGGCGGCCCTGGCGGCGTACGCACCGCACCGGGACCGGACCAGCCCCGCCGACGGCACCGGGCTGTGGGTGATGGGGCTCCTGCTCGGCATCGCCACCGTCCAGGCGGTGCTCTTCACCAACCGACGGCGGCCCTGGCACCCGGCCGCGCTGCTGGGACTGGTGCCGTCGGCCCTGTCGGCGTACTGGATGTGGCTCCGGTGAGCGGCGAGGCCGAGCCGCCCGACGACCGGGAGCTCCCGGACGGCGTCCGCCGGATGCTGGCGGCGGCGGCCGCCCGAGGACTGGCCGTCGAGGTCCGGCCCCGCCCCGCGGCCGACAGCCTGGAGGCCGCCGCGACGCTGCTCGGGATCACACCCGCTGACATCGCCAAGACCCTGGTGCTGCGGCGGTCCGGCGACCGGTACCTCCTCGCCGTCATCGGCGGCGACACCCAGATCGCCTGGCCGCAGCTGCGGACGGTGGTCGGGGTCAACAAGATGACGCTGCCCGACGCCGCTTCCGCGCTGGCCGCGACCGGCTACGAGCGCGGCACCATCACCCCGATCGGAGCCGCCGGGGACTGGCCCGTCTACGTCGACAGCGGCCTGGTCGGGCGGCGGGTGGCCCTGGGGGCGGGCGCCCACGGCTTCAGCGCCTTCGTCGAGATCGACGACCTCGTCCGGGCCTACGGCGCGACCGTGGCGGACGTCGCCGGCTGACCGGCGCACCTACACTGCTCGCGTGTCCCCGCCCGGAACGACCAGCCGCGTCGCCCTGTCGATCTGCTGGCTGCCGGTCGGCGCGGCCATGCTGGGAGTCGCCGTCTGGTTGGTCTGGACCCGCTGGTCGAGTCTGCTCAACGGCCACCCGGCGATGCTGGCCACCACCATCGCCGTCGGTTTCCTCGGTGTCATCGCCCTCTTCTGGGCGATCGGGTCGCTGACGGTCGGTGCCCGCTACGACGCGTACGCCGACGACGACTCCGGCGAACCGCGGGCGCGGACGACCACTCAGCTGCGTCGCCGGGCCCGGATCCGGGTGGCGCTCGGGGTCCCGGCGCTGATCATCTGCGTGCTGCTGACCGCGGGGCTGGCCTGGGCCCGGCCGTTCGCTGCCACCCCGGTGGCGATCGCGGCCATGCGTTCCGGGGACGACATCCAGGTCACCGACCGGCTGACCTGGTTCGAGATGCGCAAGGTGGCCCGGAACGCCGACGGCCAGGCGGTCCTGCCGACCGTGGGACTGGTCTTCGTGCCCGGGGCCCGGGTCGACCCGCGGGCGTACGCCAACATCCTCCGGCCGGTGGCCGAGGCCGGTTACCTGGTCGCTGTGGTCAAGCCGCCGTTCGACCTGGCCCTGCCCAACAGCACCCAGCCCGCCACGGTGATCGAGAACCACCCGGAGATCCGCTACTGGGCGGTCGGCGGCCACTCGCTCGGCGGGGTGGCGGCGTCCGCGTACGCCGACGACCACCCGATCGCCGGGCTGCTGCTCTACGCGTCCTACCCGGCGTCGGAGCTGAAGCGCAACGACCTGCTCACCACCTCGGTCTCCGGTTCGGCGGACGGGCTGGCCACGCCGGCCAAGATCGCCGAGGCGAAGCCGAAGCTGCCGGAGGCCACGCGCTACGTGGTGGTCGAGGGCGGGGTGCACGCCTTCTTCGGTGACTACGGCGACCAGCCGGGCGACGGCACGCCGACCGTCTCGCGGGAGGCGGCCCAGGCGCAGATCGTCAAGGCCTCGATCGAGCTGATGGCCTCGCTGACACCGAAGCCGAAGACGCGCTGAACGCGACCGGCCGGTGGCCGGCGGGCGATGTGGCGCTGAACACCGTGTGACCTGGTGCCAGGGGTTACTTCGCCGGACGAGGGTTCCCTAGGATCGTGTCCATGAGTGACCACGGACTCGCCCTCGCGCAGCAGAAGATGTCGGACGCCGGAGTGGCGCAGCAGGCCATCGACGTCTTCAGCCACTACTACCGTCAGCTGGAGGAGGGGGTCACCGGGTTCATCGCGGAGGACTCCATCGAGCCGCTGACCGACCCGGATCTGCTCGACGACGTCGAGGTGAGCGACGCCGACGCGTCCGCGGCCCTGGCCAAGACGGTGATCATCAAGCTCAACGGCGGACTGGGCACCTCGATGGGCATGGACAAGGCCAAGTCGCTGCTGCCGGTCCGGGACGGCAAGTCGTTCCTCGACATCATCGTCGACCAGGTGCTGAGCGCCCGGGCCACCCACGACGCCAAGCTGCCGCTCGTGTTCATGAACAGCTTCCGGACCCAGGACGACACCCTGGCCGCCCTGGCCCCGTACACCGATCTCGAGGTCGACGGGCTCGGCCTGGACTTCCTGCAGAACTCCGAGCCGAAGCTGCGTGCCGACGACCTGACCCCGGTGGAGTGGGAAGCCGACCCGAGCATGGAGTGGTGCCCACCCGGGCACGGCGACCTCTACACCGCGCTGATGGCGTCGGGGGTGCTGGACAAGCTGCTGGCGGCCGGTTACCGCTACGCGTCGGTGTCCAACTCCGACAACCTGGGAGCCGCCCCGAACGCCCGGATCGCCGGCTGGTTCGCGGCCAGCGGTGCGCCGTACGCGGCCGAGATCTGCCGCCGGACCGCCGCCGACCGCAAGGGCGGCCACCTGGCCATCCGCAAGGCGGACCAGCAGCTGATCCTGCGCGACACGGCCCAGACCTCGGCCGAGGAGATGCACTACTTCACCGACGAGTTCCGGCACCCCTACTTCCACACCAACAACCTGTGGTTCGACCTCGAGGTGCTGTCCCGCACCCTGACCGAGCGCAACGCCGTGCTGGGCCTCCCGCTGATCAAGAACGAGAAGACCGTCGACCCGGCCGACCCGTCGTCGGTGCCGGTGATCCAGATCGAGTCCGCCATGGGCGCCGCGATCGAGGTGTTCGAGGGCGCCACCGCCATCGGGGTCGGCCGCGAGCGCTTCCTGCCGGTCAAGACCACCAACGACCTGCTGCTGCTGCAGTCCGACGTCTACGAGGTGGGTTCCGACGGTCTGCTCACCCGGGTCACCGACCCGGCGCCGCTGATCGACCTGGACACGACGTTCTACAAGACGATCGGCAAGTTCACCGACCGCTTCCCGGCCGGGGCTCCGTCGCTCAAGGACGCGTCCGGGCTGACCGTGAAGGGTGACTGGACCTTCGAGTCCGGGGTGGTCGTCCGCGGTGCCGGCTCCCTGGCCGATTCCGGCGAGCCGGGCACCGTCACCTCGGGCACCGTCATCGAGGGCTGAAACCGGCCTGGGGCGATCGTCGTCCCGCGCCGCCCAGAACGCCGCTGACGCCCCCTTTCGCTCCGTCACGCCCCCTCAGCAAGGGGAGCGTCGGCGAGCGACAGGGGGCGTCAGCGCGTGTGGATCAGGTCGAGCCGCCGGTCAGGCCGGGGGGCGGATCAGGCGACGGCGACGACGTCGTCGTAGGCCAGGCGCGGCTGGCGGTCGCGGTAGGAGTCCTCGCTCGGGTAGCCGAGGTTCACCACGAGCAGCGCCTGGTGGCGGCCGTCGGGGAAGAAGCGGCGGCTGACGGCGTCGTGGTCGAAGCCCCCCATCGGGCCGGCGGCCAGACCGGCGGCGCGGACGCCGACCAGGAAGTAGCCGATCTGCAGGGCGGCGTTGAACGTGGCGGTACCGGTCCGGGCCTCCTCGTCGGCGGCGTACGCGGCCCGGGCCCCGGGGAAGACCGGGAAGGTGCGGTGGAACTCGTCGTGGAAGTCCACGTCGGCCGCGAGCACGGCGACCAGCGGCGCGGCAGCGGTCTTGGCCCGATTGCCCTCGTTCATGGCGGCGAGCAGGTCGTGGCGGGCGTCGTCGCTGCGCACCAGCACGATGCGCAGCGGCTGCGCGTTCATGGCGGTGGGCCCCCACTTGATGAGCTCGTACACCGCGGCGATCTGCTCGTCGGTGACGGGCTCGTCGGCGAAGGCGTTGGCGGTGCGCCCCTCACGGAAGAGCAGGTTCTGCGCCTCGGTGGAGAGAGCCAGGCCGGTGTCGGTGAGGTCGTGAGGAGTGGTGCGGGTCAGGAGTTCGGTCACATCTGGTTGAAGC
>JBMDXL010000815.1:0-1932 GCA_048594465.1 Microlunatus sp.
GCCGGGCCCGTCCACGGTGCCGGCCGGGGGGTGTCGCTGTCCCGGGGTCACGGGTGACCGGCTGGCCGGTGGCCGGGTCGGCCGGAGTGGACGGGGTGGGGGAGGTGGACGGGGTGGGGGAGGAGGCGGGCATGGCTCCAGCCTGGAGCGCGCCGGGTCGCCGATCGCCCCCCGCCGGTCACGACCGAGACGTCGGCACCCGTGACCGTGGTCATGGGTCACCGTGCCGACGGCCACGCGTCACCGGGGAGGGCGGTCCCTAGGCTGACGCCATGCCTGTGGACGCCCACCCGTCTGGCGCCGACGGCTCGACGGCTCCGGGTGACCAGCGGCTCGGCGTCGATCCGGCCCTGGACCCACTGCCGGTGAGCCCCCCGTCACCACGTCCTCGTGACCGGGCCGCGCTCGCGCTCGACGTCGTGGTGGTGGTCTCGGTGCTGGTGGCCGCCCTGCGCCTGGTCGAGCTCGTCTGGTCCCCGGGTCTGGAGGGCCGCGCGGTCGGCTACGGCGTCGGCCTGGCCGCGGCGGTGGGACTCTGGCTGGTCTGGCGGCGGGAGAGCCGTCGGGACCGCCCCCGCGAGTCCTTCCTGAACCGGTGCGCGGTCGCCTTCACCGTGATCACCGGCAGCCTGTTCTTCCTCGGCGACCAGCCGCTGCCGCTGCTGCTGTTCGTGGTCGGTCTGATCATGCTGCTGCGGTCCTACCGGCCGCGGGCCGGTCTGGTCGCGGTGGCCGCCCTGCTGGTGATGCAGGCCGTGCTCTTCCTCATGGACGGGCGCCCGTGGGCGCAGACGCTGCTGGAGGTGCTGGGCTCGGCCCTGCTGTTCGGCTTCGGCCTGCTGGTCGCCTGGCTCTTCGCCGAGATCGACCGGCAGCGTCGCGACACCGCCGCGCTCGCCGCGGAGCTGCGTCGTCGGTGGGGGGCCGACGCCGAGCTCGCCCTGCTGCGGGAGCGGCAGCGCGCGGCGCGCGACCTGCACGACGGGATCGGTCACCAGGTCACGGTGATCATGATGTCGCTCCAGTTCGCCGAGCGGATGCGGGACCGGGACAGCGAGCGGGCCTGGGCCGAGGTCGTCCGCGCCCGGGAGCAGGCGTCCGACGCCCTGGCCGACATCCGTCGACTGGCCCGCGCCCTGCACCCGCAGGGGGTCGGCGCGGCCGGTCCCGTCGACCTGGCCGCGTTGGCCGCGTCCTTCCGGGGAACCGGTCTGGAGGTGGCGGTGGCCGACCGGGCCGACGGTCTGGCTCTCCCCGATGATCTTGCCGTGTTCCGCCGACGGTTCGTGCAGGAGACGCTGACCAACGTCGTCCGGCACTCCCGCGCGCAGCGGGTGGAGATCAGCCAGCAGGTGGTCGACGGCGCCCTGCGGCTCTCCGTACGTGACGACGGGGGTCGGGTCGGTCCGGTGCACCCGGGTTTCGGCCTGACGTCGCTGACCGAGCGGGCCGAGGAGCTGGGTGGACGCGTCACCGTACGCACGGTCGACGACGGGCTGCAGGTGGCTGCCGCGCTGCCCCTGCCGGGTGAGGCGCCATGATCACCGTCCTGCTGGTCGACGACCAGGAGCTGCTGCGCCGGGGGATCCGGCTGCTGCTGGAAGCGGTCGGGGGGTTCGAGGTGGTGGCCGAGGCAGCCGACGGTCGCGAGGCGCTGGCCATGATCAGCAGGCACCGGCCGGAGGTGGTGCTGAGCGACGCCCGGATGCCGGTGCTGGACGGTGTCGAGCTGGTCCGCCGCTGTCGCGTCGACCACCCGGAGATCCCGGTGCTGATCCTGACCACCTTCGACGACGACGACCTGGTCCGGGAAGCCGTACGCGTCGGGGCGGCTGGGTTCCTGCTCAAGGCCGTGTCCCCGGAGAAGCTGGCCGAGGCCATCATCGCGGTCCGCGGCGGCGGGGTGGTGCTCGACCCGCGGGTGGCCGGGGC
>JBMDXL010000816.1:0-9446 GCA_048594465.1 Microlunatus sp.
GTCCTTCGCGCTGCCGCTGGCGGTGTGGAACCTGACCGCGTTCTTCCGGCAGCTGCCGGTGGAGCTCGAGCAGGCGGCGATGGTCGACGGGTGCACCCCGGGGCAGGCGTTCCGGAAGGTGATCGTCCCGCTGGCCGCCCCCGGTGTGTTCACGACCGCGATCATCACCTTCATCGCGGCGTGGAACGAGTTCCTGATCGCGCTCACCTTCGCCCCGGATCCCCGGATCCAGACGGCGACGGTGGCGATCAGCAAGTTCACCGGCACGACCGGCTTCGACACCCCGTACGGCACCATCATGGCCGCCGGTGTGATCGTGACCGTGCCGCTGCTGCTGGCGGTGCTGATCTTCCAGCGCCGCATCGTCGCCGGCCTGACGGCCGGTGGCGTGAAGTAGCACGCGTCACACACCCCTCTCGCCCGCCCGACCTGGGGCGGCACCCGACCGGGTGCCGCCCCTGGTCGCGTCCTGGGGCGTCAGCGCCGGGTGCGGGGTGGTCAAGCCAGGTCGACCCAGCCGGGTTCGAGTTCCTGCACGGCGGCGTCGCCGCTGGTCGCGGTCATGATCAGGGCCCGGAGCCGCTCCACGGAACGTGCTGGCGCTGCCGCCGTCAGGGTGGCGCCGACGGGTCCGTAGACGACGGCGACCCCGGTGGCCTCGCGCCGCAGCAGATCCTCCAGCCGACCGGCGGCGCCGAAGTCGATGGTGACCGCCAACCGGTGGCGCAGCTCCCGCCGCCGGCGGCCGGACACCTGGAGGGCCGCTCGGGTGGCGTCGCCGTACGCCTGGACGAGACCGCCGGTGCCGAGCAGGGTGCCACCGAACCAGCGCGACACCACGGCGACCACGTCGCTGAGCCCGGCGCCGCGCAGAGCGTCCAGGATCGGTGGGCCGGCGGTGCCCGAGGGCTCGCCGTCGTCGCTGCTGCGGACGGTGGCGGCGTCCGGCCCGAGGACGAAGGCGGAGCAGTGGTGTCCCGCGGTGCCGTACGCCCGCCGCTCGTCGGCCACCACCGCCCGGGCGGCGTCCTCGGAGCCGACCCGTGCCACCCGGCACCGGAAGCGGGACCGCTTCACCTCGATCTCGGCGACCCCCGCCCGGGCCGGCACGAGGTAGGAGTCCACGGCCAGAGGCTAGTCCCTCGAGAACGCGCTGACGCCCCCTCTCGCCCGCTCACGCTCCCTCGGCAGAGGGCGCGTGACGCAGCGAAAGGGGGCGTCAGCGGCGGGATCAGACCTCGCGGGTCTTGGGCGAGCTCTCCAGGGTCCGGGCCGGGTCGCGCTCGATCACCGGGTCCAGCACCTCGTCGATCTTGGACAGCAGCTCCGCCGGCAGGGTGACGCCCGCCGCGGCGACGTTGTCGTGCACCTGCTCCGGGCGGGAGGCGCCGATGATCGCGGTGGCCACGTTGTCGTTCTGCAGCACCCAGGCCACGGCCAGGGCCGCCATCGACAGACCGGCGTCGGCGGCGAGCGGCTTGAGCTGCTGCACCCGCTCCAGCACGTCGTCCCGCATCCAGCGGGCGATCATGTTCGCGCCGCCCTTGTCGTCGGTGGCCCGGGAGCCCTCGGGCAGATCCTGGCCCGGCACGTACTTGCCGGTGAGGACGCCCTGGGCGATGGGGGACCAGACGACCTGGGAGATGCCGAGCTCGCGGCTGGTCGGGACCACCTCGGCCTCGATCACCCGCCAGAGCGCGGAGTACTGCGGCTGGTTGGAGATCAGCTGGAAGCCGAGCTCCTTGGCCAGGGCGGCGCCGTCGCGCAGCTGCTCGGCGGTCCACTCGCTGACCCCGACGTAGAGCACCTTGCCCTGGCGGACGAGGTCGGCGAAGGCCTGCATGGTCTCTTCCAGCGGCGTCTCGTAGTCGTACCGGTGGGCCTGGTAGAGGTCGATGTAGTCGGTCTGCAGGCGGCGCAGCGAGGCCGTCGCCGACTCCATGATGTGCTTGCGGGACAGCCCGACGTCGTTGTGACCCTTGGGTCCGGTCGGCCCGAAGACCTTGGTGAAGATCTCCAGCGACTCGCGCCGCTGGCCCTGCAGGGCCTCGCCGAGGACGGTCTCGGCCTTGGTGTTGGCGTAGACGTCGGCGGTGTCGAAGGTGCTGATGCCGGCGTCGAGCGCGGCGTGGACGCAGGCCGTGGCCTGCTCGTTCTCCAGCTGCGACCCGTGGGTGAGCCAGTTGCCGTAGGTGATCTCCGAGATCTTGAGTCCGGAGTTGCCGAGATAACGGAAGTGCATCGTTTCAATCTACTCCGTGAACGTTCCCGGGCAACTCCGGGGTGGACGGTGTGTACGTTGTAAATCATGACTGATGACACCTCCATCACCGTCCAGCGCAGCATCGACGTCGCCCCGGCGCAGGTGTTCGACCTGTTGACCAACCCCGACCGCCACGCCGAGTTCGACGGCTCCGGTTTCGTCCGCTCCGCCGACCACCCCCAGCGGATCAGCGCGGTCGGGGACAGCTTCCGGATGAACATGGCCGGCGACCACATGGGCGGGGAGTACCAGACCGACAACCGGGTGACCGGCTACCAGCCCAACCAGTTGCTGGCCTGGACCACCGCGCCGGCCGGTCAGGAGCCCCCGGGCTGGGAGTGGGTCTACGAGCTGACGTCGACCGGCCCCGACAGCACCGACGTCTCCTTGACCTACGACTGGTCGAAGGTGACCGACAAGCAGCTGCTGAAGAAGATCAGCTTCCCGCTGGTCAGCCAGGACGAGCTCGAGGGTTCCCTGGCCCAGCTCGCCGCCGCCGTCAGCGGCTGACGCGCCCGACATCTGGCAGTGACGGACACCGCCGAGCCCCCAGGGCTCGGCGGTGTCGTCGTCCTGGATGCGACTCGGAGCCGAGGGGACCGGCACCCGGGGCCGGGAGGAGAACGGTCAGGCGGCTCGTCGCTTCTTCGGGGGGCCCCATTCGTGCACACCCGGGCCGATGGTCCCGGCCTCCAGCAGCGCGAGTCGTTCGGTCAGCAGCGCCTGGAGCTCGTCGACGGACCGACGCTCGCGCAGCATGTCCCAGTGGGAGCGGACCGGCTTGGTCGGCAGGGCGACGGCCTGGACGCCGTCGGAGCGCACCGCCGGAGCCCAGCAGGTGGGACAGTCCCACGAGTACGGGAGAGTGGCTTCGGTCGAGAAGGTGATCGAGAAGTGGTGGTGTGCCGGGCAGTCGAAGTCGAGCTGCGCCCGGGGTGAGAGGACGACGGCCCGATCGTTCTCGAAGCTCTTCGATCCCAAGCCGGTGGCGTTCAGGGTGCGGCTGCGCATGGCGGGCCTGCTTCCGGTGACCCAAGAGCGGACACTGGTCGCATTCACTCTTGTCCCACCCAACGTAAGCGCGCGAGGGGATAACACCTAACGGGCCGGCGCGTCGGGTCGGTTCGGTCGGGCCCGCCGGAAGCCCGAGACAGTGGCGGCCCACTGGGGCTCGGGCCCTCGCGCGGGCCTCCAACGGCTGAGATGGCCGGCCGGCGGAGCGGATCCGGCTGCCGCGTAGGGTGGGAGACACTTCGGATCTTCTGTTGACGTCTCGTCGGCTGTCCTGGGCGATCGACATCCGGCCCGCGACAGGGCCTGTGAGGACCTTTCATGCACGACGTCACCTCCCCCCTGAGTGCTCAGTCCGACCCCGTGGCCGAGTGCTGCGCCGTCTGCGGGCACCCGCAGTCGCAGCACGACGTGATCAGCACCCGCTGGTGCGCAGCGACCTCGCTGGGCGTCGGCTCTCGGGCGTGCATCTGCTCGGGCCTGGTGGCCGACGCCCGACTCCTGACCCACTACTGAGGATCGGCGCGACTCGGCGGTCCGGCGGCCGGATGCCCGGCCTGGGGGCTCGGATGGCGCCACGGAGTCACGTCCGGCGGGGCGGTGGGTGGTCTGGGTGGCCGGATGGCGCCACGGAGTCAGATGCGGCGCGCCCGTGCAGGCAGGCACGACGGGGGGCCGGAAGCGGACGGAGCAGTACGTGATCAGCGTGAGTCAACCGGCACCTGAGTCGCTGCCGGGGAGGTCGGGCAACAAACAGGCCGCCTTCAGCAGAAGGCGGCCTGATCGGGTAGAGCGGTGCGCCGCGAGGGAATCGAACCCCCAACCCGCTGATTAAGAGTCAGCTGCTCTGCCAATTGAGCTAGCGGCGCGCGAGGAGAAACACTAGCAAAGCCAGCACTGGTCCACGAAATCGGTTCCGACTCAGCCGGCGTGACCGCCGTCACGCTCGCGCGTCCTGCCCTCGAGCACGGCCATCGCCGCGTTGTGGCCGCCGAGTCCGCTGACCGCCCCGCCGCGACGGGCGCCGGAGCCACAGAGCAGGACGGTCGGGTGCCGGGTGGCCACCCCCCAGCGCTCGGCCGGGGTGGTCGGCTCCTCCCCGTCGGCCAGCCAGGGCCACGCCAGGTCACCATGGAAGATCTGGCCGCCGGGCAACCGAGCCTCCCGCTCCACGTCCTGCGGGCTCATCACCTCGATGCAGAGGTCACCGTGCGCGTCGCGGGCGATGCAGTCCTCCAGCGGCTCGGCCAGCACCGACTGGAGCGACGCCAGCGCAGCGGTCAGGACCCGGTCGCGGACGGCGTCGTGATCATGGCTGAACAGTCGGGCGGGGGTGTGCAGCCCGAAGATCGTCAGGGTGTGGAACCCCTGGTCCCGCAGGGCGGGGGCGACGATCGACGGGTCGGTCAGGGAGTGGCAGTAGCTCTCGCACGGCAGCGGGTCGGGCACCCGGCCGGCGGACGCCTCGGCGTACGCGCGCCCGAGCTCGCTGTACGACTGGTGCAGGTGCAGCGTGCCGGCGAAGCCGGTGGCGGGGTCCAGACCGGACCGGAACGCCGGCAGCCGACGGAGCACGATGTTGATCTTGACCTGGGCGCCCTCGGGTGGGGGTCCGGGATCGCCGAGCAGAGCGTCGAGGGTCGCCGGGGCGCAGTTGGCCAGCAGCGTCGCGGCGGTGAAGCGCTGCCCGTCGGCCAACCGCACGGCCACGCCGTCGGCACCCGGTTCGACCGCGACCACCTCGGCGCCGGTCCGCAGCTCGGCTCCCGCCGCCCGGGCGGCCGACTCCAGGGCCGAGGCGACGGCGCCCATCCCGCCGACCGGCACCTTCCACTCACCGGTGCCGTTGCCGATCACGTGGTAGAGGAAGCAGCGGTTCTGCGCGAGGTCGGGGGCGTGGGCGTCGGCGAACGTGCCAATCAGGGCGTCGGTGAGCAGCAGCCCGCGGACGTGGTCGTCGGCGACCGTGCGCTCGATCAGCTCGCCGAGCGGCCGTTCCACCAGGTCGTCCCACAGCTCCTGGCCGACGCTCGCGCGGAGGGTGGCGGCCCGGGGCAGCGGAGCAGTCAGCGTCGGCGCCACCGCGGCGGCGAACCGGTGCAGCCGGTCCTCCAGCGCGGTGAAGGCTGCGTACGCTCCCAGCCCCGGCCCGGTCGCGAAGGACGCCCGGGTGACCTCGCCCGGCTGCCGCTCGATCAGCAACCCGCCGTCGTCCACCGGGGTGTAGGAGGCGATCCGGCGGGACCGCAGCTCGAGCTCGAGACCGAGGTCGTCGACGATCTGCTGCGGCAGCAGCGAGACCAGGTAGGAGAACCGGGAGAGGTTCACCTCCACCCCGGCGAAGAGCCGGGCGCTGGCCACCGCCCCGCCGAACCGGTCGGCGGCCTCCAGCACGGTGACCGACAGACCGGCACGGGCCAGGTAGGCAGCCGCCACCAGACCGTTGTGGCCGCCGCCGACGATCAGGACGTCCCGCTCGTGATCATGGTCGGAGGAGGGGGAGCCGGCCGGCGGCGGTCCGCTGGTCACCGGCGGTCAGTGGCTGCCGGGCGTGGCCGAGCAGCGGTCGAGCTCCTCGGCGGTCAGCACCAGGTGGGTGGCCTGGGCGGAGTCGGTGATCGACGCCGCTCGACGGGCGCCCGGGATCGGGATGACGTGCTCACCGAGCGCCAGCTCCCAGGCCAGGACCACCTGCTGCGGGCTGACGCCGTGGTCGGCGGCGATCTCGCCGAAGGCGGTGAAGCGCTCACCCACCTCGCGCGCACCGCCGCCGGTGCCACCGAGCGGGCTCCAGGGCAGGAAGGCCACCCCGTGCTGCCCGCAGAACTCCAGCTCGTCGGTGCTGCAGCGGAACCGCGGGGAGAACTCGTTCTGGACGCTGGCCAGGCCACCCTCGCCGAGGACGTCGAGGGCCACCTGGATCTCCTCCACGTTGGCGTTGGAGATGCCGATGGCCTTGATCAGGCCCTCGTCCCGGAGGGTCTTGAAGTGGCCGATCACCTCGCCGTAGACCTGCCAGCGATCGGGCCGGTGCCACTGGTAGAGGTCGATCTGCTCGACGCCCAGGTTGCGCAGGGACTTCTCCACCGCGGACCTCAGATAGGGCAGCGAGCCGTCCCGGCCCCAGGTCTCGCCCTCGCCCCGGGTGATGCCGCCCTTCGTGCCCACGACCACGCCGTCCAGGCTGCCGCCGTACGCCCGGAGCGCGCGCCCGATCAGGATCTCGTTGTGCCCCATCGTGTCCCACGACGGCGCGTAGATGTCGGCCGTGTCGATGAAGGTGACCCCGGCGTCCAGGGCGGCGTGGATGGTGGCGAACGCGTCGGTCTCGTTCGGGAGCGCGTTGTCGTTGTTCATCGACATCGGCATCCCGCCGAGGCCGATCGCGGAGACGGTGAAGGGTCCGAGGGTGCGGGTCTGCATGCGCGTCACGCTACCCGGTCCGGCACCGGTGGTCCGACCTCTGCGGTGACCCGCCGGAGCACCCCGACGGTGATCAGCAGCTGACCCGGCAGGTAGAGCGCCATGTTCACCGCCAGCGCGTGGGGGATCGCACCGGGAGCCACGAAGAGCTCGACGGCGAGCACGATGTCGGAGACCAGGAACAGCGCCCCGCCGATCCCGGTCAGCCGGTCCACCCCGGTCGCCAGCACCGCCATCACGGCCAGGCTGGCGCCGTACACACCGACCGGCAGCGCCAGCGGTCCGGCGGCCAGCGCCACCAACGCGACCACCAGGGTCAGCACGAGCGCGTACGCGACGAGCAGCGGGGGACGGGCGAGCAGGCTCTGCCGCCAGGACGGCCGGAACGCCACCACGTAGACGATCTGGGCCACCAGGAAGAAGCCGATCTTGGCTAGCACCGCGGCACTGAGGTCGCCCAGCCAGGAGAAGCCCAGGCCGACCAGGAGCAAGATCACCAGCCGGGTGCGGACCGGGACGGCCGTGACCACGCAGCAGACGAGCAACGGCATCAGCAGCGCCCGACAGACCAGGGCGACGAGTGACCAGCCGAGCAGCTCGGCGACCACGTCGACGGCCGCGACCACGCCGAAGCACCCGAGGGCGATCCGGCTGCAGCGGCGTCGCGGCATCCTCCCAGCGTAGGTCGGCCCGGGTCCGCGTCGGGTCGATCAGCCGTTGCGCTTGAGCACCGCCGCCAGCCGCTGGCGGCGCAGCTCGTCGATCTCGGGCCGGGGCAGGGGAGCGAGCTCCTCGCCCAGGGCCAGCTGCAGGACGTGGTCGGCCAGCGCCGGGTTCCGGGCCAGCACCGGGCCGTGCGGGTAGGTGCCGATCACCGCGCCGTCGACAGCCCCCTCGGTGCCGTCGGCGGCGTTGCCGACGCCCACCTCGACCCGGGCCAGCGGGGTGGCCGACGGCCCGAGCGTCGTGTAGCCGCCGTGGTTCTCGAAACCGGTGAGCAGGGCGTCGTCGCCCTCACGTCCGTGCCAGCGGGTGAGGATCTCCCCGACGGCCCGCACGGGTCCGCGGGTGGTGGTCACGTCCAGCAGCCCGAGACCCTCGATCACCTCGTCGCGCTCGCCCACGGTGAAGCTGTAGCCGATGATCTGGTAGCCCGCGCAGACGGCGAACACCGCCGCCCCCCGGTCCACCGCCCGGTGCAGCCCACCGTCGGCCCGGAGGGCGTCGACCGCGGAGATCTGGGCGGCGTCCTCGCCGCCGCCGAGCAGGTAGACCTGCCCGGTGTCGGGCAGCGGGTCGCCCGGCTCCACCACGGTCAGGGTGGTGTCGTAGCCGCGCCACTGCAGCCGCTTGGCCAGCACGGTGGCGTTGCCGCGGTCCCCGTAGATGCCGAGCAGCGACTGGTAGACGAGGACGATCTCGACCGGTGCCCCCATGATCAGACCCCACCCATCTTGCGCAGCCGCTGGAACGGCGTGTACGTCGCGATCACGTCGACCGGCTCGCGGTGGTCGGCCAGCGCCTGGGCCAGGTCCGGCACGCACCGGTGCTCCACGCCCGCGTACGCGAGCCGCACGGCCAGGTCCTGGGCCCGGGGTCCGGTCGCGATCACGGTCCGACCGGCCAGCTGCTCGTAGTCGACGTCCCACAGCCAGGACACGTCGCGGCCGTCGGCGGCGGCGGAGTCGATGGCCAGGACCACCTCGGCGGTCTGGGCCAACGGCAGCGCCTCGGCCCAGCCGGCGGGGTTCTTGGCCAGCAGCAGCCGGGCGGTGGTGCTGCCGAACTGGGTGGTGGCGAACCGCCCGGCCGGGGCGATGACGGTGCGCATCCCCTCGATCGCGGTGCCCGTGGGCACCCCGAGCTGGACGGCGGCGGCCAGCGCGCAGGCGGCGTTGCTGATGTTGAACGCGCCGGGCACCTGCAGCTGCGGGTCCCAGACCGCTCCGGCGGGATCGAGGATCCGGCCGTCGACCACCCGGTAGGTGGCCTCGGGCTGGGCCAGGTCGCAGCGGGAGCAGCGCCAGTGCCCGCCGTGGCCACCCGTCTCGTCCGGCTGGGTGCGCAGCAGCAGCGCCCCGCACTCCGGGCACAGCGACGCGTCCTGGGTCCAGGTCGTCGCGGTGTCCACCCAGATGACCTGGCGGGCGGTCTGCGCCGCCCACACCACCAGCGGCTCGTCGGCGTTGGCGACCACCACCGGGCCGTCCGCGCCGGCCGTCGCCAGGGCGTTGCGCCAGGAGCGGCCGAGGGCCTTGATCTCGTGGTGCCGGTCGAGCTGGTCACGGGAGAAGTTGAGCAGCACGAGCACCTCGGGCCGGCCGAGCCGGATCATGTCGGCGACCACGCGCTCGTCGGTCTCGATGATCGCCCAGGTGGCCTTGGGTCTGGTCGACAGCGCGGCGGTGATGCCGCCGTGCAGGTTGGCGCCGTCGGCGTTGTGCACCACCCGGTCGCCGTCGGGGTCGAGACCGGCGCGGACCGCCGCGGCCAGGAAGTGCGTGGTGGTGGTCTTGCCGTTGGTCCCCGACACCATGGCCAGGTGCTTGTCGACGAGCAGGTGCGGCAGGGCCCGCGGATCGATCTTCAGCATCACCGCGCCCTTGATCGCGGTGCCCGCGCCCCGGCCCAGCAGCTTCGACGCGGTCGCGGCCAACCGGCCCGCGGCGGTGGGGACCGCGGGGCGGGCGGTGGCCCTTCGCGGTCGGCGGGGGGCGGGTGGGTCGGGGATGGTGGGCTCCCAGGTGGT
>JBMDXL010000817.1:0-5238 GCA_048594465.1 Microlunatus sp.
CGCCGCGGCGGCCTCATCGACGAGGACGCCTGGAGCCTGCTGTGGGTCGTCGACGCCCCGCTCTTCGAGCCGGCCGACGACGCCACCGCGGCGGGCGACGTCGCCGTCGGCGCCGGCGCGTGGACCGCGGTCCACCACGCCATCACCACCCCCCCGGACCACGAGACCTACGACAGCGACCCGGGCGGCGCCCTGGCGTGGGCCTACGACGTCGTGTGCAACGGCAACGAGATCGGCGGCGGGTCGATCCGTATCCACCGCCGCGACGTCCAGGAGCGCGTCTTCGCGGTCATGGGCCTCGGCGAGGAGGAGGCCCGCGAGAAGTTCGGCTTCCTGCTCGACGCGTTCACCTTCGGCGCGCCCCCGCACGGCGGCATCGCCTTCGGCTGGGACCGCATCACGGCCCTGCTGGCCGGCGCGGACTCGATCCGCGAGGTGATCGCGTTCCCCAAGTCCGGCGGCGGCGTGGACCCCCTCACCGCAGCCCCGGCTCCGATCACCCCCGAGCAGCGCAAGGAAGCCGGTGTGGACGCCGTGGCGACGGAAGATGTGGCGTCCGGTGCCGGGTCTGCCTGACGAACTGTCCACCAACGGGTGAGCCAACGAGACACGATCGTTACCTGCTGAGGTAGCGGTCACACCTGTCAACTGGTTTACGCTCCCATCCGTCCGCCCGCGTGACGAACTCGGGAAACAGTCTCGACTGGAGGTGGCCGAGTGACCCTGGACCGGGGCGAGATGGTCGAGCAGGAGACAGCGCTCGCCCACGACGAGTCGGTCGAGGACCTCGACGGCAAGCCGGCCAAGGAGATCGCGGGCAAGTCGCCCACGCAGATCGCCCTGAGCCGGCTGCGCAAGGACAAGGTCGCCGTGGTCTGCGCGGCGATCCTCTTCCTGATGGTCCTCGTGGCGGTCATCGGCCCGCCGCTGGTCAAGTCGTGGGGTCTCTACTGGGACATCACCGACCCGCGGGCCCCCTCGACCAGCCAGGTGCTGGACTTCGACGGCTACCCCAAGATCGGGCCGCCGTTCCACCCGTTCACCTGGGACCACCCGCTCGGCGTGGCGCCGAAGCTGGCCTACGACAACCTGGCCTACCTGGTCAACGGGCTGCGGACCTCGCTCATCGTGGCGCTCACCGCGACGGTGATCTCCACGCTGGTCGGCGTCGTCCTCGGCCTGGTCGCCGGCTTCTCGCGCGGCTGGCTGGACCGGGTCATCTCCTTCGTGACCGACCTGTTCCTGTCCTTCCCCTACCTGCTCGGCGTGCTGGCCCTGGCGCCGATCATCACCTCGCGCTTCACCACCGACCTCGACAAGCTCGCCAAGGCCCAGCTGCTCTCGCTCATCGGCATGCTGGTGATCTTCGGCTGGATGGGCCTGGCCCGTCTGATCCGCGGTCAGGTGCTCTCCCTGCGCGAGCGCGAGTTCATCCTGGCCGCCGAGGTCATCGGGGTGCCGACCCGGCAGATCCTGTTCAAGGAGCTGCTGCCCAACCTGGTCGCCCCGATCGTGGTCTCGATCTCGCTGGGCCTGCCCGGCTTCGTGGCCGCCGAGGCGGGCCTGTCCTTCCTCGGGCTCGGCCTGACCGGCACGCCCTCGCTCGGCAAGATGGTCTCCGACGCGACCCCCTTCTACGCCGACTACGGGCTCTACCTGTGGCTGCCGGTGGGTGCGATCACGCTGCTGACCCTCTCCCTGAACCTCCTCGGCGACTCGGTGCGCGACGCATTCGACCCGCGGAGCCGTCGGTGACCCCCGTCGCCGACGTGGCCGGGCCCGTTCTCGGCTGACCCGTCCACCCTGCGCCCGCGCTGCTCGGCGGCCGCACAACGTAGATGCACAACGAAAGGGAACTAGGCACATGCGCCTGAAGAGATCGGCGGTGGCCGCCGTGGCCACGGCCAGCATGCTCGCCCTCGCCGCCTGTGGCGGCGGTGGCGACGACGACAACGGCGGCGGCGGCAACGCCGGGGACTCGGTCGACACCGAGAACCTCGGCAACACCGGTGACTCCCAGGACCCGGACCGCGAGGGCCCGGCGACCATCGAGGGCGCCAAGGAGGGCGGCACCGTCACGGTGCTGACCGAGGCCGGCCTCACCACGCCGATCGACCCGTCGGACCTCTACTACACCGACACCAACGCGATCATGACCTCGCTGGTCACCCGGTCGCTGACCCAGTACGACTACGACGAGGACTCCGGCCAGATGGTGCTGGTCCCCGACCTCGCCACCGACCTGGGCACCCCCAACGACGACTTCACCGAGTGGACGTTCACGATCCGCGACGGCGCGAAGTGGGAGACCGGCGACCCGGTCACCGCCGAGGAGGTCGCCTTCGGCATCCAGCGGTCGATGGACGGCAAGACGTTCCCGAACGGCCCGGGCCTGTACTACTCCAACCCCTACTTCCTGGGCGGCGAGGACTACAAGGGTCCCTACACGGCCCCCGACGAGCAGCAGCAGGCCATCTCGACCGACGGCAACACCGTCACCATCAAGATGTCGAAGCCGTTCCCGGACTTCCCGTACTACGCCTCGTTCCCGGCCATGGGCCCGATCCCGCTGGACCCGGCCGTCAACGACCCGGCCAAGTACGCCCAGCGCCCGCTGGCGACCGGTCCCTACAAGATCGACCAGTACACGATCGGCAAGTCGCTCACCCTGGTGAAGAACGACCAGTGGGACCCGAACACCGACCCGGCGCGCACGGCCTACCCGGACAGCTACGTCTTCAAGGCCGGCCAGAAGGGCGAGCAGATCGACCAGATCATGCTGGCCGACTCCGGTGAGGCCAAGACCACGATCAGCTACGACGACGTGCTCGCGCAGAACTACCGGAAGATGAACGACACCGGTCGTCTCGTCACCGGCGGCCAGCCCTGCACCTACTTCTACGCCGTCGACCAGCGCAAGGTGCCGGACAAGTCCATCGCCGAGGCGCTCACCTGGGCCCTGCCCTACCAGGACCAGATCGTGGCCGCCGGCCTGATCCCCGACGTCAACGCCGTCGCGACGCAGAACCTCATGCCTCCGGGCGTCCCGGGCCGCGAGCCCTACGACCCGGTCGAGGGCCACGGTGCGTTCGAGACCGACGTGGAGAAGGCCAAGCAGATCCTGGCCGACTCCGGCAACGAGGGCTTCGAGATCAAGTTCCTGTTCTCGACCGACTCCGAGACCTCGGTGGCGGCCAAGGACACCCTGGTCAAGGGCCTCGAGGCCGCTGGCTTCACCGCGACCCCGGTCGCCACGACGCTGGCCAACTCGGTCGCCGACCGCGACGACATCAACGGTGACATCAACCTGCGCTCGTACGGCTGGTGCTCCGACTGGCCGTCCGGCGCCACCTGGGTCCCGCCGATCTTCCAGTCCACGGACCTGGAGGAGGTCGGCTTCGGCACCAACGAGTCGGCGTTCAACAACCCGGAGATCGACGCCAAGATCGAGGCCGTCTACGAGCTGCCCGCGGACGAGCAGCCCGCGGCCTGGAACGACCTGGAGCAGGAGATCATGACCACCTACCTGCCGGTCGTGCCGCGCTACTACGGCGGTGTCGTGCAGATGCGTGGCTCGCAGATCGAGGGCATGAACATCGACAACACCCTCGGCATGCCGACCTTCCGCGACATGTGGGTGAACGCCGGCTGACGGTGGTGACACCCCGATAGTCCCGACGGCGCGGGGGCGGACCCGGGTGGGCCCGCCCCGGTGACCCGGGAGCCACAACCTCTCCACGACGGAGGCTCGGCAAGTGTTCGGCTACATCGTGCGCCGGCTCGTGTCGGCGTTCATGGTCGTCGTCCTGACGTCCATGATCGTCTTCCTGCTGTTCTTCAAGGGCCCCAGCAACCCGGCCCAGCCCCTGTGCGACCTCAACGGCAAGTGCACCAAGGAGAAGCTCGCCCTGCTCACCGAGCAGCTCGGGCTCAACGACTCCGTGGTCCACCAGTACGGCATCTACGTCGGCGGCTTCTTCAAGGACCGCGAGATCGACTTCGGCGCCACCTACAAGTGCGACGCTCCCTGCCTCGGCATCTCCTACCGCACCCGCGGGGAGGTCCGGAAGGAGCTGTTCGAGAAGTTCCCCGCGACGATCTCCATCGCCGTGGGCGGCGCCACCATCTACCTCACCCTCGGCGTGCTGCTCGGCACCATCGCCGCCCGGAGACGAGGGACGCTGGCCGACCGCGGCCTGGTGGCCTTCAGCGTGTTCGTGTCCGCGATCCCGTACTACGTGATCGCCCTGCTGGCGTGGATCTACATCTCGCTGCAGTGGCAGATCGTGACCGACACCTCCTACCACCCGCTGACCGAGAACCCGGCGGCCTGGGCGGCCGGCCTCGCGCTGCCCTGGCTGGTCATCGGCTTCACCAGCTCCACGGCGTACGCGCGGTACTCGCGCGGGCAGATGATCGAGACGCTGGGGGAGGACTACGTCCGGACCGCGGTGGCCAAGGGCGTCTCCGAGCGCGGGGTGGTCGTGCGCCACGCGCTGCGCGCCGCCATCGTCCCGATCATCACGATCTTCGGCCTGGACTTCGCCTTCCTGCTGACCGGCACCGTGTTCACCGAGCAGATCTTCCAGATCGACGGCATCGGTCGCTGGGGCATCCAGGCCATCTCGGCCCCGACCGACTTCCCGGTCGTCTCCGCGACCGTGTTGGTGGCGGCGGTCATCATCGTGCTGGCGAACCTCATCGTCGACCTGCTCTACGCGGTCATCGACCCCCGGGTGCGCCTGGCGTGACGAGCACACAGGAGAGCGGCATGACGAGCGCCACGAGCGCCACGACGGCCGGCAGGCACGCGGCCGAGGACGAGCCCTACCTCGTCGTCGAGAACCTCAGCGTCCAGTTCCCGACCCACGACGGCCTGGTCAAGGCCGTCTCCGACCTGAGCTACACGGTCCGCAAGGGCCAGACGCTCGGCATCGTGGGGGAGTCGGGCTCGGGCAAGTCGGTCTCGTCGATGGCGGTGCTCGGACTGCACAACCCGCAGTCGACCCGGCTGGCCGGCTCGATCCGCGTCGGCGGCACCGAGGTGATCGGCGCCGACCAGAAGACGATGCGGGCGATGCGCGGCAACGACGTCGCGATGATCTTCCAGGACCCGCTGACCGCGCTGCACCCCTTCTACACGATCGGCGCCCAGATCGCCGAGGCCTACCGGATCCACCACGACGTCTCCAAGTCCACCGCGCGTGCCAAGGCGGTCGAGATGCTGGACCGGGTCGG
>JBMDXL010000818.1:0-1900 GCA_048594465.1 Microlunatus sp.
CATCGCCCTGGTCCGCCGCAAGAAGCTGGCCGAGCTGTGAGGCTCGTTCACGGTCCCCTCGTGGCCCGGGAAGGGGGGTCGCGACGATGACCGCCGTCCTCACGGGTCGCCGGCCCTCCCGCGCATCCGTCCGGGTGGCCGCCGACACCACCGGGGTCGCGATCGTCCGGAGCGCCCGGCACCGGCTGCGGCGCCGGACGATCGTCGTCTCGCTCGCCCTGGTCGCGTTCTTGCTGGTGATGTTCGGTCTGGCCATGACGGTCGGCGACTTCCCGCTGTCGGTGCAGCAGGTGTGGCTGTCGCTGACCGGTCGCGGCACCCGCGCCACCGACTTCATCGTCCACGAGCTGCGGCTGCCGCGCGCCGTGATGGCCTTGGCCGTGGGGGCGTGCTTCGGGCTCTCCGGGGCCATCTTCCAGTCGATGATGCGCAACCCGCTGGCCAGTCCCGACATCATCGGCATCACCTCCGGGGCCAGCGCCGCGGCCGTGATCGCGATCCTGATGCTCAACCTGAGCGGGTTCGCCGTCTCCGGCTTCGCCTTCGGCGGTGCGCTGATCACCGCCGTGGCCATCTACCTGCTGGCCTGGAAACAGGGCGTCGCCGGCTATCGCCTGGTCCTGGTCGGGATCGGCATCGCGGCCATGCTCGGCGCGGTGATCGACTACCTGATGACCCGCGCCCAGATCTGGGACGCCCAGGTCGCGCTCCTCTGGCTGACCGGCAGCCTGAACGGCGCCTCCGCCACCGAGATGCGGCCGCTGCTGCTGCTGATGCTCGTCGTGGTGCCCCTGGCCCTGTGGGCGGGCGGGGCGCTCGGGGGTCTGCAGCTGGGCGACGACGCGGCCACCAGCGTCGGCGTACGGGTGGAGCGGTCGCGCCTGCTGCTGATCCTGCTCGGCGTCGCCCTGGCCTCGATCGCCACCGCGGCCGCCGGCCCGGTCGGCTTCGTCGCCTTCGTGTCCGGTCCGATCGCCCGCCGTCTCACCCAGGGCACCGGCGTCGCCCTCGTGCCCGCCGCGCTGGTCGGGGCGGCCGTGGTCATCGCTGGCGACCTCGTCGGTCAGCACCTGCTGCCGGTCCAGCTCCCGGTGGGCATCCTGACCGCCGCCGTCGGCGCCCCGTTCCTGCTCTACCTGCTCGTCAGGTCCAACCGCTCCGGTCAAGGAGGCTGATCGCCCGTGGTTCTCAGTGACGCGCCGGTGACCCGGCACACCCTCAGCGCGACCGGCCTCGGGCTGGGCTACGGCGACCGGCAGATCGTCGAGGACCTGACCGTCGACATCCCCACCGGCAAGGTGACCGTGATCATCGGCGCCAACGGCTGCGGCAAGTCGACGCTGCTGCGCGGGCTCGCCCGGCTGCTCACCCCCACCCACGGGGCGGTGCTGCTGGACGGCCGCTCGCTGACCTCCTTCCCAAGCAAGCAGATCGCCAAGGTGATGGGGTTGCTGCCGCAGAGCCCGGTCGCGCCGGAGGGCATCACCGTGGCCGACCTGGTCGGTCGGGGGCGCTACCCGCACCAGGGCTGGTTCCGGCAGTGGTCGCCCGACGACGACCGCGCGGTGGCCGAGGCCCTCACCGTCACCAGCACCCTCGAGCTGGCCGACCGGCCGATCGAGGAGATGAGCGGCGGGCAGCGGCAGCGCGTCTGGATCGCCATGGCGCTGGCCCAGGAGACCGACCTGCTGCTGCTGGACGAGCCGACCACCTACCTCGACCTCAGCCACCAGCTCGAGGTGCTCGACCTGCTGACCGACCTCAACCGGCGCCGCGGCACCACCGTGGTGATCGTGATGCACGACCTGAACCTGGCCTGCCGCTACGCCGACCACCTGATCGCGATGGCCGACGGCGCGATCGTCGCGCAGGGCCCGCCCGCGACGACGATGACCGCCGA